>JBASZP010000067.1:0-4139 GCA_049660965.1 Daejeonella sp.
ATTCTATTTAATTCCGTTTTACCGGTATATAATTCATTAACATTCTTGATTTTTCCTGTTTCATAATCTTCTGCATTTAAGCTTAAGGCTTTGGCTTTTAACCTTAAACAAATATCTTTTGAAACCAGAATTACCTTTTTACCGGGATGCTGTTCCTGTAAACTAAGCGCTGAATTTAGAATGCGGTGATCAAACTTCCCTTCCCCAAATATCTTCTCTGCATCTGCTTTTGAAGGTTTCTCATCCATCACAACCTTAAAATTACCAAGTCCTTTTCCTTCTAAGGGGAACCACTTATTAATTAAGTTATTTTTTGAAATATGATCAATTACGCGGATAAAACTCCGGGCTTCAAAATTACGTGTTTCATTGCCACTTTTTAAATTATCCAGTTCCTCCAGAACTTGAATAGGTATAGCTACATCGTGTTCTTTAAAATTTTGAAAAGCATCATGATCATACAAAATAACCGAAGTATCTAATACAAATATTTTGCGTCGGGAATTGGGAGGGGTTTTCGTCATGATGGGATAAAATTAACGAAAATAGCATTTACTAAGCAGTATATAAAAACAAAACGGAAACCTTACTCTTGCGATTGGGGTTTCCGTTTTAACTTTATTGCAACCTTAATTGCTATAAAGTATTAAGATTTCTGTGTTTAACCGTTTTGTGGTACGCAGTTCTTTCAAACTTTTGCACTCATAAAAACTTTTACTTTTTATTACCTTATTTCCGTAGAAATTTTGTAGTAATACTAGTAATGCCTGTCTTTTGGAGATTGAAATTTCAATGTTCTTATCTTTCGATAATTGATATCATTTAATCTTAAATTATCCCGAACTGGTGGAATCCGAAGATTTCAGGTTCTTAGGGATATTGTTTCAGGCTGTCAAAGTACGTCGTTCTTAATAGTACTAATATAGGATGTAGGCTTATACCTGCCAAGAAAAAAATGAATTTGTTATAAACAGGTTCTTAACACTATATACATACTTTATCCACACACTAATCATCCTGTTAAAAAGCTTTTCTTAAATTTTGACGGGTTAAATCTAATTTAAAGATAGAATAATTCACAATTTATCATGTTGTACTAATTAACAATCCATATAATTCTTCTTGCTTTTCTCTAGTCAAATTCTGCCCATTTTAAGAATGCCTCTATCAAAAGTGCACAGATAAGTAAGCTGAGAAGCTTTCACTTTTTGTTCTGAATGCCCATTCTTGTTGAACTTGTATTTCAAATTACTTTAACAAAAAATTCTTCTTTTACCGTTTACTAAATAATACCTACCGTTTACTCAGTCATAAGGTAAATATTTTGAGTTTCTCATTAATGTTGTACCGCCAATGGTGGCAAATTAATTAAATATAGAAAACGTAATAAAAAATTAAAAAAATGATGAAACACATTTATTTAGGAAAGACAAGTAATGATTTCTTACCAGGTAAGAGAAAAACCTTAAAAAGAATTCTGCTAACTATGAGCATATTATTCCTTTTCAAATCTTTAATCGCTCAAAATACTCAGTATGGTAATCAGGCATTACAGAGTAATACTACTGGTATCAGTAATTCTGCACTAGGATATTTTACTCTTTATTCTAATACTAAGGGTAGAGACAATACTGCTATTGGCCATGCAGCACTTTATTTTAACACAACCGGAGACAATAATACCGCCAGCGGTTCTGCTGCTCTTTATAATAACCTTAGCGGAAAAAATAATACCGCCAATGGTTATAGCAGCCTCTTCTCTAACACTACCGGGTTTTATAATACAGCAAACGGTTCTGAGGCGCTTTATTCTAATAAAACCGGAAATTATAATACCGCCAATGGTATGAATGCCTTATATTCCAATACAGAAGGAAACGCTAATACAGCTAACGGATTTGACGCATTATATTCTAATACCAGAGGGTATCAGAATACAGCCAATGGTTATTTTGCACTTTATTCTAATATCCTGGGGAATAATAATACCGCCAATGGAGCGTACGCACTGCGTTTCAATAATTACGGGGATAATAATACCGCCAATGGTTTTGAAGCGCTTTTCTCTAACACATTGGGAAATGATAATACAGCTAATGGCTATGCAACACTTTGGTCGAACACCGGAGGAGATTTTAATACAGCTAATGGCTATTCTGCACTTTATAGCAATACTTTCGGAAACGCTAATACAGCTAATGGCCATTCTGCACTTTATAAAAACACTACGGGAGAAGCTAATACAGCTAATGGTTTTCAGGCGCTTTACTCAAATGTTGAGGGTGAAGAAAACACAGCTAATGGTTCAAAGGCGCTCTATTCTAATATAAAAGGAGATGCCAACACAGCTAATGGTTTTCAGGCCCTTTATTCTAATATAACGGGAGATGCCAACACAGCTAATGGTTTTCAGGCGCTTTTTAATAACATTAACGGAAATAGAAATACAGCTAACGGTTTTGAAACTCTGTATGCGAATACAAAAGGGAGCTATAATACAGCCAACGGTTATCATGCGCTGCTTAGGAATACTGAAGGAGAAAATAATACAGCTAACGGTTTTAGTGCGCTTAAGAATAACATTACCGGTAACCGGAATACAGCTAGTGGATTTGCTGCACTCAATAAAAATATTACTGGTAATGATAATACTGCTATAGGTCACCATGCTAATGTGATGTCAGGAGACCTATCTAATACAACCGCTATTGGAAACAATGCAAAAGTAAACATCAGTAACATGATTAGACTGGGTAATACTAGTATAGACAAAATTGAAGGGCAGGTAGCTTACAGTTTTCCTTCAGACGGACGCTTTAAGAACAATATTAGCGAAGATGATGTCAAAGGACTTGCATTTATCAAAAACCTGCGTCCGGTAGTCTATAATTTTGACACGAAGAAATTTACACAATTTGTAAACAAAGATTTGCCGGAAGATAAGGAGGAAAAATACTTAGAACAGGACTTTGGCCCATCAACAGCCATTCGTCAAAGTGGCTTTATAGCACAAGAAGTAGAGAAAGCAGCAAAAGAGTCTGATTATGATTTTAATGGTGTAAATAAGCCAAAAAATGAAAACGATTACTATACTATTGCTTATAGCCAATTTGTAGTGCCTTTGGTAAAAGCCGTACAGGAGCAGCAAGTAATGATTGAGCAACAGCGGGAAATAAATGAAAAGCTCCAGCAACAACTGGATGAGCTTAAAAAACTAGTGATGACAGCAAATAGCACTGCTGCCGAAACTGGTAAAATAAGCGGCCTTAGAACTGATATTGGAACTACTGATTTACTAATGAATGAGATTAAGGTTTATCCAAATCCAAGCAAGGGTTTAGTTACAGTTAATACCAATCGTTTAGATAGCGGAGAAATTGAAGTTTATAACATGGCAGGAATCAGCATTCAAAAAATGAGCATGAAAAGCAATGTATTTGAATATAATGTTGATCTGTCAGCTAATCCCCGCGGAATATACCTGGTAAAGGTTAATTCAAAAGGCAAAGAGCTTACTACAAAAAAAATAATTATTGACTAAAAGCATTGTGAAAAACAGTTAATGAAAAACCCCCGGTGAACAATTTGTTGGCCGGGGGTTTGTTTATTTCTATCCGCTGTACAGGCACTAAAGTAGCCTTATTTCTTCTTAACCCCTGTATAATACTGGCGGGCTTCAGGTAAGTGTTTCTGTATATCAGAAATCCGTGTTTCATCACTTGGGTGTGTGCTTAGAAACTCTGGTGGCGCTCCGCTACCGTTTTTTGCGGCAGCCATCCGTTGCCAGAATGATACGGCACTTTCCGGATTATACCCGGCCATAGACATAAAAACCAAACCTAAACGGTCAGCTTCAGACTCTTGGTTACGTGAATATTTTAATAATGCCAGTTGACCCCCAATACCATATAATTGGCCCAATACCTGTTGTGTACCTTCTGACTGACCTCCGGCTGCTGCCCCTAAAAGTCCGCCGCCAGCCTGTGCTAATGTCATTTGAGAATATCGTTCTGCCGAATGCTGGGCAATAGCATGTGCAATTTCATGTCCCATTACTGTAGCTAAACCTGCATCATCTTTAGTTATCGGTAAAATACCGGTATAAACGGCTACTTTTCCTCCGGGCATACACCATGCAT
>JBASZP010000068.1:0-8990 GCA_049660965.1 Daejeonella sp.
GCATTATGTATTGCAGCGGTTGGTAAAGCAGCAATGGATATGGTTCAGGAAGTTCGTCGCCAGTTTCGTGAAATACCGGGAATTATGGAATACAAAGCTAAACCGGAGTATGAAAAATGTGTGGCTATTTCTACCAAAGCTTCCATCCGTGAGATGATGTTGCCAGGCGCTATTGCACTTTTGGTTCCTATTATTGTTGGCTTCGGGTTTAAAGGTGTTTTCCCTGCTGTTAGCTCTGCTGAAATATTAGGTGGTTTACTGGCAGGTGTTACCGTATCGGGTGTTTTAATGGGAATTTTCCAGTCAAACGCCGGTGGCGCCTGGGATAATGCCAAGAAATCTTTCGAAAAAGGAGTGATGATTAATGGGGAAATGTTCTATAAAAAATCAGAACCGCATAAAGCATCTGTAACAGGTGATACCGTTGGAGATCCGTTTAAAGATACTTCAGGCCCTTCTATGAATATCCTGATCAAATTAATGTCCATCGTTTCCCTGGTTATTGCACCTTATATTGCGGTTGGTGTAAATCATACTTCACAAAAAACAGAGGTTAAAAAAGTTATTCGTACTACAGCTAAAACTGAATCATCAATAACTAATTTTCATTCAGTAACAGTTAGTTTTAAAAATTAACTGTTACTTTTATATTTATGAATTATATACGTAACATAATAACATTAGTCGTTTTAGGAACTTTGATCAGTTTGGGTTCGTTTAGTTTTACATCAACTGAGATAAATAAGCAATCCGGTAAATTGTTGGAAATTGCTAAAGAATACAAAAAATATACTGTTCAAGTTGATCGATCTTCTTCTTTCAAATGGACAGTTGCGGCATGTATGGCTCCATTAATAACAAAAGCGGATAGTATGCATTTTAGCAAAGCGAATCCCAAAAAAAGTCCGCATGGTAATAAGCTGTATAAATTTTTTGTAAAGGATCTGCATTCTTACACAGATCCTTCTGTAAAAACACAGCCTGTTGGGCAAGTACTGGTTAAAGAAACCTGGAACGTAAAAGAGATTAGCGGTGGGGAAAGTGCTTCAACTGAAAAATTGGTCGCTAAAAAAAGCAAGAACGATGGCAAATGGTATTCTCCAACTACAGTTTCGGAGCTTTTTATTATGTATAAAGAAAAAAAGAATAAAAATAATGACGAAGGCTGGGTTTATGGTGTGGTCAGTTTAGAAAAGCCTGATGTTTCTTCGGCAGTATTAGCTAAGGGTAAAATAAGTACTTGCATTGGTTGCCATGCCGGAACAAAATATGACCGGATGTTTGGAAAGAATTAAATTGTTCTTTTTTGATGTCTGACAACCAATACCTTAGTTTGTCATTAATTTCATTATTATTGTTACCGAATAAAATTATTTTTACTCAAAAAGGGATTTATATGGAAAGTCCCTTTGTATTTTAAATAAATTAATTAGGTTTGGATCACACTAAAAATTAAAACATATAGAAATACTTTAACTAAACTTTATGCTATATAAAAAACCACTTGACTTATTATTAAAGGAAGCAGCAGAAACCGGTGAAGGTACATTGAAACGTACTCTGGGCGCAGGAAACCTGATTGCTTTAGGGATCGGAGCAATCATTGGAGCCGGTCTTTTTGTAAGAACCGCTTCTGCCGCCGCAGAACATTCAGGGCCTGCTGTAACATTAGGTTTTATTTTAGCTGCAATTGGTTGTGCACTGGCAGGCTTATGCTATGCTGAGTTCGCATCTATGATTCCTATTGCAGGTAGTGCCTACACCTACTCTTATGCCACAATGGGTGAAGTTGTAGCCTGGGTTATTGGCTGGGATCTGGTATTGGAATACGCCGTTGGCGCCGCTACAGTATCCATTGCATGGTCGGAGTATTTAAATAAATTACTTGAAACGTTTGGCATGAGTATTCCTTACGAATTTTGCCATTCACCATTTCAAACGTCATTAGAGGGTGTTCAGGGAATAATCAATCTGCCTGCTTTATTTATTGTGGCTGTTTTATCCTTAATTCTTATTCGCGGTACTAAAGAATCTGCCACCGTAAATAACCTGATCGTTATCTTAAAAGTAGCTATTGTTATCGCTTTTATTGCTATTGGATGGGGTTATATGAATCCGGTAAACCACACACCATATATTCCTGAAAACACTACGGGCAAATTTGGTGATTTCGGATGGTCTGGTATTATCAGCGCTGCCGGGGTAGTTTTCTTTGCATTTATTGGATTTGATGCGGTATCAACCGCGGCCCAGGAAGCTAAAAATCCTAAAAAAGATATGCCAATTGGGATATTAGTTTCTCTGGCTATTTGCACGGTTCTATATGTTCTTTTCGGACATGTATTAACTGGTGTAGCTAATTATAAAGAATTTGCAACCGTTGGTAAAGAAGCTTCTGTAGCTTATGTTATTGAAACTTACATGCATAATTATCACTGGTTATCCATATTGGTTACTGTGGCTATATTAGCCGGTTTCTCTTCTGTAATATTGGTGATGCTGCTTGGACAATCAAGAGTGTTCTTTTCCATGTCTAAAGACGGATTAGTACCGAAAGTTTTTTCTGTCATACATCCTAAATTTAAAACTCCTTATAAATCAAATTTAATATTCCTGGTTTTTGTAGGCTTGTTTGCGGCTTTTGTTCCCGGAGATGTGGTTGGTGATATGACGAGCATTGGAACATTGTTCGCTTTTTCATTAGTTTGTCTGGGTGTAATTATTTTACGTAAAACAGATCCTGATCGTGAGCGTCCTTTTAGAACCCCGTTGATGCCGGTTGTGCCTGTTCTTGGTATTTTAGTATGTGGCGCTATGATGTACGGCTTAGGAAGACATAACTGGGAACGTTTAATTATATGGATGGCCATAGGTTTTGTTATTTACTTTACCTATAGTATCAGGAATTCTATTCTCCGTAAAACAGGTAAAACAGTATTCCCAAAAGATCCTCCAAATCCAACGATTGAGGCGTAGGATTAAAAATAATTTATAGCATTTTAAAGGTTTCGGAATTCGTTCTGAAACCTTTTTTTGTTATTTATGGTTTTAAACTCATTTTATAGCTTTTTATCTCTAATCAATCTTAGTCAGATTTAATTACTAACTGCATACTTTCATCAAGCCATTCTTCATACCAATCATAAAATGTACAGGTTTCATAATTACCCATATTATTTATTTTAAAACATGGATATAACTTGCCATCGGCATGGAAAAACCAAACAGTACCAGCCGCCTCACCAGTTATAATCAGTATACGGTATTCTCCGCATCCATATTCACTAAGCACTAAGAAACCATAAAAATCATCAGGAATATTAAAGGCTTCATTTTCCGGATCCTTTCCACTTTTTATTTTTTCAAAAAATTCATTTATTTCTTGATTAGAAATAGGAAAGGGTTTAAAATAAGCAGTAAAATTATTTAAAACCTCATCCTCAATAAATTCCTCTGTTATTTCTGCATCTTTATTAGTATAACGCTGAATATAATTAACAGCTTTGGTTGATGCAGGCCAGGAATTGTAAAGTCCATAATAAGGGCCGGCACCGCCATCAGCTATGTGGGTTATGTATTCGGCATACTCAACAGGAAGTTTTACGGACATTTTTTCTTCAAGAGTATTAATGCTTGTTTTTTCAAGAGGCGGTATCAGTTCATATAAATGACCATCCCAAGGCTCATTAGATCCAAACACCTTGTATTCAATGTCTGTTTTAATTAGCTTCTGAAGTTTAGCTTCAATAGTTACCAGTCTATCAGCCATAGTGAATTTAAATATCGTTCTTAAATTAATGGTTTATAAAAGACTAATAAAAAGTTTACCTCTATATTTCTCTTAATAAAGAGTATTAAGGTTATTAATCTCGCATTACTAAACTGAAGGTATAAAGGTTATTAATAACTTTAATCATGTTATAATCCCTTAAATGTTATCTGTTTTGAAAGAAAACTTTCTCGCTAAGATTATGCATTCTAAGGAAGCATTTTGAAATTATTTTACCATTTATTGCAATTAAGGTATTTAAATTAATATAGGATTATATATAGTATCAGGCCTTAGAGCAAGTTAAACTAATATTTTATCTGAATATCCCTGTATAAAGTTTTAGAACTTCCTAACTTATCTGTGTTATATGTTTTAATATCAATAGGTCTGCCTTCCAAATCATAAGCATATTCAAATTGATAATAAATATTTCCACTAAAAATCATAGAAAGAGGATTCTTTTTTGAAAAATGCCATACAGGGTCAAAACGGCCCATGTTTTCATACCAGCCGGAAAAAACAGGTAATTCTCCTAATAAGCCTTTTAATGGATTAAAGCTATTACCATATACTATCTGTATGCTACCGGAATTAGCTGATGCATCATTCGAAATCATTTGTATATCACCAGTTTGGTTAACAGATAATAACTGGTTCCATTCTGAATAAACAAGATCTCCTGTTGCAGAATTTTTAGAAACCACATGGATTTGTTGGGGTACTTCATTTAAGTAATTGCTATAAGAAACTTCTTCGATCTCATCCCAATAAGTATCTGTCCGGGTGGTTTTACTTAACTTCCCATTTTCATAGGCATATTTCATGTCATAACTATACCCTAAACTAAGCGGAGTAGTTTTATCCTCCGTAAACCACAAAGTATAGCCGGTATTTTTATTCTTCCTATACCAGTCGATCTTTGCAATTTTGTCTTGTTGCCGAGTTAAAATTAGCTTCACATTATGCTCAATTTGCCCACTGTTAATGTATTCGTAATTAGTAAATATGATTTCTTTGGGATTATTGGATACGGGCTGTAAAACTGTCGGCCGTTCTGCCTTTTTACAGCTTACTGCAAATAAAGTGACCAGGAATAGTTTGATAAAAAATTTCATTGTCTAAAATTTATTTATTTTTATTAGCGTTTGTAATTAGCAATCAGTTATCATAATAATCATTAAAAAGATCGCGTAAAGCGCTTACTTTCTTTGTAAGATCATCTGCTGTTTTTGCTTCCGCAAGCAGATATTCTGCTTTTGAAACAAGTGCGTTCATAGCTATATACAAAATTTCCCTTTTGTCTGCTATAACATAATACCATCTTCCCGATCTTTTTATCATCCCAAATCCTGCTGCCATTGCAGGTTCTCCCAATATATCTTTTTGCCTGGTTCTTTTACTAACAGTAGTATCTCCAAACATGGCTTGGATTTTTAATTCCTTTGGATTAGCGGTCTTAAAATCAGGCATACATTCCAAACCCAGGTCTAACTCATAATGTACCTTGTCCAATACTTCATAAAAATCATCACCAAACTTTTTATACCCGGCATCCCTGAATTGTTTTATACGTGGTTCAAGTTTCATTAAATTAATAAGGGCTTCCACTTCTTTTTTATCTCTATCAGATTTTATCAGGTAGAATTCCCGGAAAGCATCTAAATCTCCTTTCTCTACTGCAGCAATGGATCTGTTTAAAAGTTCTGCCGGCGAGCCGGCGCCATTCATTGCCATTTTTGCAGACTGGCCTAAACAGGTTCCAGCTGATAAAATGGTCACTAAACATACCTGCATAATTGTTTTAACTAACATAATCTATTGTTTTACGGATTGGTTATTCTATCATCCAAAGATATATTTTTTATTCTCTTTTTAAAATTAGGAGTGAAGCATTATTGGATGGAAAGACCAAAATGTTTTTTATAAAAGGGCTGTACTTAACCGGGCAACGAACATTGTATCAGCTTTATGCTCATAACCCTTTATCAGCTCTTGCGCTTCTAATTTTAAACCATGTTCTGTAACCAGGTAATTTACTACTTCTTCATTTTCCTGTTTAAAAACCGAGCAGGTAATATAAATTAAAGGTTTACCGGGCTTAAGGTATTTAATTACGTTTGCTGCAATTGTTTTCTGCAGGTTTTGAAATCCGCTGATCTTATATTCTTCAAACTGGCTGATCATTTCGGGGGTTCTGCTCCAGGTGCCCGAGCCGCTGCAGGGAGCATCCAGTATAATACCGCCAAACTGGTAATGATGTAAAATTGGATCGGGATTTTGGCAGAGGTCAATCACTTTCTTTTGGTAAGTACGTAATCCTGCTTCAATAAATCGTTCGTCCAGGTTGTTTAGAATACTTTCGCGAATGTCGGATACCAGTAATTTAATATCAGGTTCTTCGCTAAACAATAATAAAGATTTACCGCCCGAGCCGGCACAGGCATCCCACCAGCTATCATAGCGCTTCGGTTTAAAATACTCCAGTGTTTTTTGGGATGACAGATCCTGTACATAGAATAACTGACCATCGGTAAAGATTTTGTCAAGTTTGGTACCGTTAGGCAGAGCTAAAGTATGCTCTCCGGTTTCCTGAAAAAGGATTTCCATTTCTTTTAAGCGCTGTTTAACCAGGTTTTCCCTACCGGAATGCATACGGATATAAAGATCAGGCTGGACAAAAAATGAAGTTAAAAAATCCCGGGGCTTAATCTCTGAAGAAAGATGAGAAATAAATGGGAAAACAGTTTTGAGATCAAATCCTTCCTTTTCTTTCAGGAGTTTTATTTTTTCCGGCAGAGATAAACCTATCTGTTCATTCAGATCAGGACGGAAATGTTGGAAAAAGGGATTATCATTCGTGCTGCATAAAAACTCCCCAAGAAATAAACGCTGTTCTGCTGGGAGGTGTTTTGCAGCCTGCCCCAGCCTGAAAAAGCTATATAATAAACGTCCGGCAGTTCTCCTGTCGGTAGAACCCATTTGTTTATTCTTTTTAAAGAAAACAGGCAGAAATTTAGTTAATGGAGTATTAGCAGGATATTCATTTAAAACACGCAGAAAAGTTTTGAGCTGTTGTTCGTACCTCATTCAGTTAGCTGCAGCTCAAAGTCGCGGTATTCAAGCATTATCACATTAGAGTTGCGGTAACCACTGGTATCGTCACGTTCAAAACGGAAGTTATTATGTAAGCCTGAATAAGTTTTATTCTTCAAATGATCTGCATAATCTGTGCCATAGTTTCCTAATAATCCCCCGAAAAAGTACCCGCAGTCAAATCCTTTAAAAGCAAATTCCGAAGGTTCAAAACCATAACTATCACGGTAACGTGCAATAAAGTTTTTTGTATGCTCATCTTTATAATTTACAAAATAAGAAGAGGTAATATGGGTATTCAGCTTCTGCATTTTTTCTGCATTCAAAAACTGAGCTTTTGCCCAATTCGGATGCCCGAATAATTGGATCCTAACATTCAGTTGGTTTGATTTATATAATTTATCTATGGCCGGGATCACAAAATCTTTAGCATATGAGGTAAGGATAACCAGATTGGTTTTAGCAGGGGATAATGAAGATTCCAGAGTAGTTGCATTCGCCAGTTCTGTAAATGTGAATTTACCGGCGGCAAGTGCTTGTAAATATTTACGAAGCGGAGCCCCGAACTTTTCGTCCTCTGGTTTTTTAAAGTTTATTAATATAATATTTACCTGTGCGGGTTTATAATTGTTTTTAATGAAATCAGCTATTTTACTGGCATGCTGATCTATGCTGCTGGTTACTGTTACCAGATTTGGATTTTTGAATTGTGCAGGCGCAACGGCTGCAAGCGGCGAAACCTGGAGTTTAAATTTGAGATCGGCAAAATCTCCAAAGGTTTGAATACCGTCAGGAAAAATGGGACCAACGATCAGGTCATTATCCCGCACAGAACTTGCCCTTGCTAAATTAACCATTCGTGTTTCCTGATCCTGAGTATCGAAAACCTGTAATTTAAAATGTTCTCCCTCTTCTGCAGCCAGCGAATCTAAGGCAAGTTTAAACCCCTGATAGAAGTCAACAGCAAGATCTGCCTGGCTGATCTCTTTTTTACCCGCGGTTTGCAGGTTGATATTATTCAACTGAAAAGGTAACAGTAAAGCAATAGAATGTACATTCTTTTCCCGAGGCTTCTCGGGAGGGAGGCTGGTACCAGGCTTTCCGGATGGTTTACTTGCCGGGACAGTGGTTTTAGGCGAACAGGAAGCGGTTAAAATTAAAGCAACAAACAATAAACTTAATAAATGTTTATTCCCACTCAATAGTTGCTGGTGGTTTTGAACTGATATCATATACAACCCGGTTAATTCCTTTTATATTATTAATTATTTCGTTTGATATTTTAGCTAAGAGATCATACGGTAAATGGCTCCAATCAGCCGTCATACCATCAACAGAGCTTACGGCACGTAAACAAATAACATGCTCATAGGTTCTTTCATCGCCCATTACCCCTACAGATTGTACAGGTAAAAAGATCGCTCCGGCTTGCCATACTTTATCATACCAGCCCGAAGATTTCAGGTTATTGATATAAATGGCATCAGCTTCCTGGAGTATAGCCACTTTTTCGGGTGTAATATCGTCTAAGATACGGATGGCTAAACCTGGTCCGGGAAAGGGGTGGCGGCCTAAGAGCGAAGCATCCATACCCAGCGCTTTACCTACCCGGCGCACTTCATCTTTAAACAAAGTATTTAATGGTTCTACAACTTTAAGTTTCATAAAATCGGGCAAACCGCCAACGTTATGATGAGATTTAATAGTTGCCGATGGACCGTTTAAGGATACGGATTCAATCACATCGGGATAAATAGTTCCCTGACCTAACCATTTTACATCTTTAACTTCATGTGCGGCATCATCAAATATCTCAATAAAAACACGGCCAATGATTTTTCGTTTTTGCTCCGGATCTTTAATTCCTGCCAGAGCCGTTAAAAAGCGGTCTTTTGCATTTACACCTTTAACATTCAGGCCCATGTGTTTGTAAGAATCTAAAACCTGCTCAAACTCGTTTTTGCGCAGTAAACCATTATCTACAAAAATACAATGCAGGTTTTTCCCGATGGCCTGGTGCATAAGAACTGCGGCAACAGATGAATCCACACCGCCGGATAAACCTAATACGACTTTATCATTTCCCAGTTTTTCTTTTAATGATGCAATGGTGGTATCTATAAAG
>JBASZP010000069.1:0-1845 GCA_049660965.1 Daejeonella sp.
AAACATTACCCTCTACGTATCCCTTTTTAAGCAATGAAATAATAAGGCGAACGGGCATTGCTAATATAAACACCCAGTTTCTTCGGGTGCCGCCACTTCTCACCACACAGCCATTGGCTTCAAATACTTTTTTTAATTCGGCTACAGTATACACTCGCACATGCGAAGTATCGTCTTTAAAATTTAAAGAGCCCCGCATAGAAGGCAGTGTAAGACTTTTTTTACCCGGGTATTCAATATAAAAAAAACCTCCCGGTTTTAGTTTTTGCAATAGCCCGGGCAAAACATCCGTACCATTATGCAGGTGTTCAATTACATGCGCCATCCAGATGCCATCAAAATTTTCGTTTGGAATAATAGAGTAATCCAGCTTTGTTAAATCCAATTCATAAAAATCCCTCATCAGCAAAAAGTCAGCATCACTATTATTATACGTCTTATCAATATCCAAACCATAATACTCACAAGCCGGAAAAAGTTTTTTAATGCGGCTGGCAGAATGATTGCCGGCCCCAACATCTAATAATTTAAATGGCGTTTTAGCAAACGACTTGTACAGGTACCTGAACTTAAAATTCGCCAATGCCCGTATCGTATTAATCATACTCATAACAACAAAGAAAAGAAAAACGGGGTAACTATCCGTTACCCCGCTTATAATTTTAATCAGAAAACTTAATTCTTCAGCTTATTAAGCTCTTTTATATCACAATCGCAAAGAGCTCTGTTGTAAATACGTATCTCATCAATTACGCCAGTCAGCCAAAATGGATAAGAAGGGTTTTCTGCACGGCCAATAAATAGCCCATCGGTGTTTGGAGTAAATCCTACCACTCCTGTTTTTGTTTCCCTTAACACGCCATCTACATAATATTTAGCATCAATCCCATTGTATGTAAATACAAATATTTTCCATTGATTAGTCTTTATATAGTTTACTCTGTCTGCAGCTGAAATCTGATCAAATTGATTGTTGCCATAATAACCGTACCCAATTTCTTTTGTAGTATCTACAGAACCACCCGCATCACTAGCTCCAACTCTCAATCCATAAATCCCATCATTCTGATCTCGGAATCCTTTTTTTATAATTTGGTTTTGTCCATAGGCTCCACGGTAAAAATCATTAAACTTAACAATTCCAACTAAAGTAATACGGGTTGGGTTTAAAGAAGCGCTATTGTTTACACGCATATAACTGCCACCATTAAAAAGATATGCATTATTTGTTTTACCAAACCGATCTGATGTTGGTGTGGCATTGCTAAAGACTATATCATTGTTATACCCGCTACTGTCTTTTAAACTTCCGCCAGTAAATTTATACCAGGCTACCAAACCTTCCTTTAAATCTGTACAAGGAAAAGTGTCAACTCTTGTTATCGTATCTTTTATTATTACCGTATCTCTGACAATAACTTCTTTGGTGCAGGAGCTCATTTTGGTTCCTAAAGAAATGAAGAGAGTAAATGTTAGTATTACCCCGAAGAGTGATTTGATTTTTTGCATATTAGTTTCCAGGTTTAATGATTAGAAACAAAAATAGCCTATTGCAGCCGGTTAGGAAAATTTAAACACTCTTTGCGCCAAATTTAACAGTAGTATTGATGCTGCTCAACAAAAATAATTTTGCGGAAATTAATGCAAGAGTGGCATTTGCTATGTCTATAATAGTTTTATGGGTGAAGGGTACCCCGATTGCATCGCACAGACCTGCTCGGAGTTTACGACGAGCAACGGCTGCTGCCCAATGATAGGATGCCTGTAACCTGCAATTAATTTTCGTTCTTCTTACGGTAATCTTCTGCCACGGCACGGGCAATGTATCCGCTTATCCAGCCCACA
>JBASZP010000070.1:0-3537 GCA_049660965.1 Daejeonella sp.
ATTCTATTCAGCCGATGACCTGAAACAATGGGCAGCAAAATTCAGTGCAAAGCCAGGCGATCTGTTATTGGTGCTTTCCGGTGAGAAAACAAAAACACAAAAAGCATTAAACGAATTGCGCCTTAAAATGGGTGATCAGCTTGGCTTGCGCGATAAGAACAAGTTTGCTGCACTTTGGGTAATTGATTTCCCACTGCTTGAGTGGAACGAAGAAACCAATAGATGGCATGCCATGCACCATCCATTTACTTCGCCCAAACCTGAAGACATTCAGTTGCTGGACACCAACCCCGGTGCCGTACGTGCCAATGCGTACGACATGGTAATTAACGGAACCGAAGTGGGCGGTGGTTCTATTCGAATTCACGATCGTGCCACACAGCAACTTATGTTTACCCATTTGGGCTTTAGCGAGGAAGAAGCGAAAAAACAGTTTGGCTTTTTGATGGATGCCTTTGAGTTTGGCGCTCCGCCACACGGAGGCATTGCCTTTGGGTTCGATCGCCTATGTTCGTTGTTTGGAGGTGCCGATTCCATCCGCGATTTCATTGCCTTTCCTAAAAACAATGCCGGCCGCGATATGATGATCGATACGCCTTCAACAATTTCACCGGAGCAGTTGAATGAGCTGAGTATTGCCGTGCAGGACGTAAAGAAGTAATCTTCGTTACGCTACAGAATTAAAGTGAGGTCAGGTTTTACAACCTGACCTTTCTGTTTTAATTCTGAGTTGTGCTGGCATTCCACAAAAAAAGTATCCGCGAATTTGAAAGTGTTTGATGGGTTTTTGGAAGTTTTATACCAAAAATGAGATATAAGAAATATATTCACCTGGTGAACATACTCGGGCGTTGGCAGTAATTGTACAAGACGACACAGTAGACTTAATAGATGACAGAAATGAAACGAGACATTTTATTTTTTACCATGATATTTTGCACTATGACAATGTGCAACGACAAACAAACAAAAACAGAAACAATGAACCAAGACGACACTTTTGAAATTGAATACAAATTTCAAACTGATGTGAAACAAGTATTTGAAATGTGGGTAAACCCCAACAATTTTTCAAGATGGTTAGGACCTGACGGAGCGGAAATGAGATTCTTATCTGCTAACATAAAAGAAGGTGGTAGTTCACTATGGACAATGACCACACCAGACGGACTGACAAAATATGGGAAAATCAATTTCAAGACAATTAAGCCCGACCAACTCTTAGTCTATAATCAACACTTCTGCGACAAGGACGGTAACTTTATCAAGGCACCATTTTCTGCTACCTATCCTGACTCTTTAAAAACGACTGTAAATTTCTCAGAAATAGAAGAGACGACAGTACTGAAAGTCAAATGGGAGATTGACGGACAAGCAAGCGAACAAGAACGACAGACTTTCAACGGAATGAAGGAAATAATGAAGGGTGGCTGGACAGCATCATTTCAAAAACTAGACTCGTTATTGAAAAAAGACAAGTGAGAAGCACAACTACTGCCAACAAAATGCTTATGCAATGGCGGGGTCGGTGTAAATTTGTAGCTTTAGTTTTCAAATAACGTTTTGTCACGGTTGACAGTGACGTGTAGGTCGCGCTAAACATTCCGCCACGCTCCATTTTTTAGCGCTCCTATTCCCGCCACTGCATAAGCACAAACGTTAGTGGTCATTGTAGCATAGTATAATATGTATGATTTCACAACATATATTAGCAGTGTCATTCCTTTAGATACAGAAGCTTTGGTCGATTTTGACAGCAAAGTAAAAGCTGCAAACTTTAAAAAAGGACAGGCAATTGTTCCTAAACAGAGTATTTGCAAAAATCTTTATTTTCTGAATAAAGGATTGGTTAAATTCTATTTCATTAGTAATGATGGAAAGGAAGTGATTTTTCGCTTTTTTAGCGAGGATTCATTATTTACTTCTCTTGAGAGCTTTCTTACTCAAAAAACTACTTCCCATATCCTACTTACTTTAGAGCCTACGTGCATCGAGTTCATTTCAAAGCAAGATCTTGATGAATTATGTATAAAGCATCATTCATTTGAGAAACTATATACGCATTTGCTTTCTCTTGCCGCTACAAACATGATAAGGCGATTTAGTGAAATCATGTCTGAATTTTCTACCGACAGATACCACAATTTTGCTTCAGAAAATTGCCGCTTGATGCAAAGGATTAGTCTCAGAGACCTTGCAAATTATCTAGGCATCACCCAGGTATCACTTAGCAGAATCAGAGCTGCTAGGTAATTATTTATCATTTGTAAAATACAATTAGTATTCGCCTATATAGCTTTGCACAATAGCAAGCAAAGCCAAAATGGTGTCTTTATTCCTTCGTAATCTGCTTTTTACAATCCTGCAACCTGGTATTATAGCTGGCTTAATACCATTTTGGATTGTGCATGACCAAGTGCTTAATTTTTTAAAACGACCTCTTGGATTTTATGATTATTTGGGAATTGTAGTTTCTATTATTGGGGTTATAATACTATCCCTATGCATTCTGAGTTTTGCATTACTGGGACGAGGAACTTTATCGCCAGCCGATCCCACGAAAAATTTAGTCGTTAAGGGCCTTTACCAATACTCACGCAATCCAATGTATGTTGGTGTAACAATGATGTTACTCGGAGAAGTGATTATGTTTCAATCAGTATCACTGATTATATATTCTTTTAGCATTTTTACAGCCTTCAATATCTTCATTATTTTATTTGAGGAACCCCGTTTAAAAAAAGATTTTGGAGAAGAGTACAATAAATATTACAAAAAAGTAAGAAGGTGGATGTGAATCTGAATTTCATCTAAAAATAAAATTGAATGAATCTTGTTAGTCATCCATCAACAATATCAATTGGGATTTTATATCACAATGCGTCTGAAATGATTGAATGGCTTTGCAATACTTTTGGTTATGAAAAGAAACTTGTCGTTGAAGGGAAACAAAATACAATAACTCATGCGCACCTTACTTTTGGCAATGGTAGCATCATGATTTCGAGTGCTGAAAATCAACAGAAAATTGAACTGTGTAAAAGTCCAAAGGAAATAGGTGGAATAGGAACTGCAGAAATAATTGTTTATATAAAAGAAGTGGATGAACATTATAATAAAACTAAATCCTCAGGTGCAGATATTATAATTGATATAGAAGACAAACCATATGGAGGCAGGTCATATTGTTGCAAAGACCCTGAAGGGCATATTTGGGTTTTTAGTTCATACAATGCATGGCAGTAAAGATTTAATTCCCATAACTCCCCATTAGTTTATAAACAAATTATAGATAAACAGGTTATAGAATACATTAGAAGACTGAGGTAATAAAACGAAAATGAATAAAAATACTATTAAAGGCATCGGAGCAATTTTAGCTGGCTTTGTATTCGTGGTGATAATTTCCATCCTGACAGACCTGACGTTAGTAAAGACAGGATTAATGAAACAACCATTTGATTTAAACTCATCTTGGTTTATAATTTTTGTAATCTTCTACCGCTCCTTATACGGAACAATCGGCTCCTTCTTGAC
>JBASZP010000071.1:0-4527 GCA_049660965.1 Daejeonella sp.
AACTTAGGTTCCGTTACAAAAGTAATTCGTCTGCGGTCAACCTCAAAGCCTTCTTTCTTTAAAGCATCTGCAATTTGAATGGTGTTAACAGATCCAAATATCTTTCCGCTTTCTCCGGCTTTAGCACCAATAGACAGTTTAACACCTTCTAAGCGGGTTGCAATTGCATCTGCGTCTTTCTTGATCTTATCCTGTTTAAAAGCAGTTTGTTTTAAATTTTCAGCTAATACTTTCTTTGCTGATACAGTTGCCAGGCTTGCAAATCGCTGGGGTATTAAGTAATTGCGTCCGTAGCCCGGTTTTACGTTTACCACATCATCTTTCTCGCCGAGATTTTTGATGTCTTGTTTTAAAATTAGTTCCATTTCTCTTATCTCCCTCTTATTTTAATGAATCAGTAACATAAGGCATTAAACCAATATGGCGTGAACGTTTTACAGCCTGGGCAACTTTACGCTGAAACTTTAAAGAAGTTCCGGTTAAACGGCGGGGTAAAACTTTACCCTGGTCATTCACAAACTTTAATAAAAAGCTGGCGTCTTTATAATCAATATACTTAATTCCGTTCTTTTTAAAACGGCAGTATTTTTTACGACTATCATCCACTTTGGGAGCAGTAACGTATTTAATTGTATCTTTTGCCATTATTGCGCTACCTCCTCAACTTTAGTTTCTTTCTTTTTGTTGAAAGCGCCGCTGCGTTTTTTCTCACTATAAGCAAGTGCATGCTTATCTAAAGAAATCGTTAAGAAACGCATAATACGCTCATCACGCCTGTATTCAACTTCAAGTTTGTTAATAAACTCACCCGGAGCCCTGAATTCAGTTAGGTGATAGTATCCGGTTGTTTTCTTTTGAATCGGATACGCTAGTTTTCTCAAACCCCAATTGTCTTCATGGACAATTTCGGCTCCGTTATCTGTCATAAGCTTGCTGAATTTGGTTAAAACCTCTTTCGCAGCCTCATCTGATAACAACGGGGTTAGAATGATCACTGTTTCGTACTGTTGCATTATTGCTTTTAATTTTTAATGGTTATCCCTATATAACGGGGCTGCAAATTTAGAGATAATTTTCTATTTATCAAACGCTTTTCAAAATGAAGTAATAATCCTTTTTCAGGAATTTAGCTTATTGATTATAAAGACTTCAAATTAAATGGAGATATGAATGCGGCAAGATATTAAGTAACTAATTATTAGTGTTAAAACACCTTCTGCAACGCGGTTCATAACTTTCCTTTTCGCCAAGTAAAATCTTGGATTCATTAGCAACCGTGCGGTAAGAGTAAGTAGCCGGCCCGCCGCATTTCATACAAATTGCATGAACTTTGGTCACTAATTCTGCAATACCCATTAATACAGGCATCGGGCCGAAAGGTTTACCCTGAAAATCCATATCCAGCCCGGCGATGATAACCCTAATTCCTTTGTTTGCCAGAATATTGCATACATCAGGCAGCTCCTCATCAAAAAACTGCGCCTCGTCAATCCCGACAACTTGCGTATTGGCGCCTAATAATAAAATAGATGAAGAATTTTCTACCGGGGTTGAATGAATGGAGTTCAGATCATGAGAAACTACCGCTGTTTCATCATAGCGGGTGTCTGTTTTAGGTTTAAATATTTCTACATTCAGTTTCGCTATTTGTGCCCGTTTTAAGCGTCTGATCAGTTCTTCGGTTTTACCCGAAAACATGGATCCGCAAATAACCTCAATACTACCGCTAAATTCTTTTATCCTGTCAAAATTATGCTCACTAAATAACATTCCGAATTCTATCCATCTTTTATAGCGGGCTAATATCAGAAATTCTGCTGTAATGAATACGTTTTCTGAAAGACATTTTTATAAACAAATACTTAAACTAATTTAAAACCTGATCTTAAAATGTTCTTTAGTTTGTTCTGATCGTATAAATACTAATCCAATCCAAAACAGATCAATAGTTACTGTTACCTGAGGGTGATCCTTAATTTGTTTCCAGGCTCTTTTCATACCCCTACTCCAATAAATATCATCAAATATCATTACCCCGTTTTTGCTTAGTTTAGGCAAACACCAGTTGAAATAATTTAAGGTAGCTTGTTCCCTGTGGTTTCCGTCAATAAAAACAAAATCTAATTCTTCATTTTTAGCAATAACTGCCGGCAGTATTTCATCAAAATTACCTACTAAAAGTTCTGCGTTTTGAATATTCAATTTATTTAAATTTTCCTGTGCAACAGCAGCCGTTTGAGGACAGCCCTCTATACTCATTAACCGGGATTGTGCTGCAGCTTTAGCGAGATAAGCTGTAGTAATGCCCAAGCAGGTACCTAATTCCAGGATGTTTTCGGACGAAAACCGCTTAACCAGGCGAAAGATCAATTGAGCCAGCCGGGCCGGTTTCAATGCATTTTTAGCCAGGCTTTTTATTTGCTTTTCTTTATTGTTGTTTATATGCGATCCGGCCCCCAGATCAGTAATGGTAATAAAACGCTCATCCTGTAATAATTCATTTCGTAAATTTTCTATGGGGATATAGTCTTCCTTTTTCTCAAAATCGTAAATCACCTCATCTATTAAACGATAAACAAAAGGCGAATGAATACCATGCCGGGTTTTTGCTTTGAAAATATGGTACAAATAATTTGATACCAACTGTAAGTTTAACATTGCGGTAAAGGTAATGCGTTAATTTGAAAATGTACTGATTTGAAAATGTGGAAATGAATGAAGGAGTGAAGGATGGAATGATTGAAGGAATGAAGGATGGGATGATTGAAGGATGGGATGTGGGAATCCGCTAATTTTTACGTAACTAGTTTAACCGCTCCGGCATTATATATTTTGGTTTGCTTATTTGTGGCGTTTAAACTAATAATTACTTAATTTAGACATTCAATAATGGATACTAAGGAAATAGAAGCGCTCATAAAACTGTTGGATGATCCTGATCATGAAGTATCCGGGCATGTGGAAGATAGATTACTATCCTATGGTAATGAGATAATAGAATACCTGGAGAGCGCCTGGGAACAATCTTTTGATGCAACGTTACAAGGCCGTATAGAAAACCTGGTTCATAAAATCCAGTTTCAAAATGTAAAACGCGAACTGGAATTATGGCATTTAGGCGGTTCTTTTGACCTTTTGCAGGGAATAATTGCTGTTAATAAATACCAGTACCCTGATTTGGACGAGCAAAAGATCATTAATCAGATCGAAGCTATTAAACGGGATGTTTGGATGCAGCTGGTGTATGACATGAGTGCGGTCGAAAAGGTTAAGCTTATTAATCACGTATTTTACGGTATTTATGGCTTTTCCGGAAACACCACCAATCATCAGGATCCGCAAAATTCATATATCAGCCAGGTACTTGAAACTAAAAAAGGGAACCAAATACTATTAGCCGTTATTTATTCCATTGTTGCCCAAAAACTGGATATACCCATTTATGGAGTTAACTTGCCACAGCATTTTATCCTTGCTTATGTAGATGAAACTCAGCAAAATGATTACCAGGATGGAATACTCTTTTACATTAACGCCTTTAATAAAGGTTTTATCTTCGGAAGAAAAGATGTGGACTCCTTTTTAAAACAATTAAGCCTGAAACCCGAAAACCACTATTATGGCCCCTGCAGCAATACTGAAATTGTTAAACGAGTCATCAGGAATTTAATCAGTTCGTATGAAAAACTCTCGGCCATAGAAAAAGTAAATGAATTACATGAACTGCTGATGATATTCGACCCAAGAAGTGATTAACTCTTTTCTTACCCAAAGAATGATCTGCAAAACAAAACTTATTACAATAATTTATTCTAACTCCTTAAATTTCCCCCTTACATTAACCATTTACTAAATCATACTTGTCATTATTCAATAAATAAAATTTAAGGTATGATATTTGTGTAACCTCATCGTTTAACAATTAAAATGATGAAAACAATGAAACTAATAAAGCTGATAGTTATTGCTCTAATGGTAGCAACAACATTTACTGCCTGTAAAAAAGACAAGACAACTCCAAAAATAGTAAGTATTGAAGGTAAATGGGTAGGGTCTTATAAATATGGTGATAATAACCCAGCGGACCTTTTTTTACTATTAAAACAGAGGGTAAAAAGCTTGAATGGTTTAGCACTAATACTTTTGATGGAGAGTCTTTAATTATAACCTATCAATTGACTAATGATGTTCTTACAGCACCATTTTTTATACCGGGCGATAATATTACTGCAAAATTTGATAATATTAACGGAAAACTAATTGAAGGCACTATTCAACAATCAGACGGTACCACCGTTGCAACTTGGGAAGCAACGAAACAGTAATAAAAAAATAGTAGACTACTAATTGATGTCCCATTTGAAAGTCAGTTTTAAATGGGGCATTTTTTAATAAGAACTCTCAAAGCAAAACTAAAACTCCATCATATATGCTTTCAGGAAATCATTCAGGTCGCCATCTAAAACTGCCTGTGCGTTTGAGGTTTCATAACCCGTACGTAAGTCTTTAACCAGTTTATAAGGATGT
>JBASZP010000072.1:0-4262 GCA_049660965.1 Daejeonella sp.
AACTGAAAGACCAGTTCATTAAGGTAAAAGTAGAAACAGCCCATATACCTGTTACCATTGCGGCAATTAAAACACCAAGGTTGGAGCGAGGCTTAGCCATTTTGGTAAGATCTAATAACTTTCTAAAACACTTTTCACCTTTTCCATTAACCACATGGGAGTAGATGTAGCGCCGCAAATGCCAACTTTATCACTGGGATTGAACATCGTTTGGTTAAGCTCCAGGGGGTTTGAAATAAAATAAGTATTTGGATTATGCTGTTTGCAAACTTCGTACAAAACCTTTCCGTTTGATGATTTTATACCGGATACGAAAACTATTTTATCAAAATTTTTCACAAAGGAACGTAATTCTTCATCACGGTTAGAAACTTGTCGACAAATAGTATCATTGGCTTTTACTTCATAACCACGATTGGATAATTCATCTTTAATCTGGTAGAATTTGGCAGTGCTTTTAGTGGTTTGGCTATACAGGGTAAATTTTTCCGGAAGTTCAACCTTGTTTAATTCAGTAATATCCTGAAAAACCAGGGCATCATTATTAGTCTGTCCTTGCAAGCCAATGACTTCGGCATGGCCATGTTTCCCAAAAATGAGTATCTTTTCATCATTGTCATGTGAGTTTTTAATACGGTTTTGCAATTTTAAAACTACAGGGCATGATGCATCTATTAAAGTGATATTATTTTCAAGCGCTATGCGGTACGTTTCGGGCGCTTCGCCGTGGGCACGTATTAAAACGCGTTCGTTTTTAATTTCTTTGAGATCATCATTAGAAATAATACGAAGGCCTTTTAATTTTAAACGCTCAACTTCTTCATCATTATGTACAATATCGCCCAAACAGTACAAATAACCATGTTCGGCCAAAATTTCTTCGGCCATATCTATGGCATATACTACACCAAAACAAAATCCTGAATCCTGATCAATAGATACCTGAAGGTTATAACTCATAGCTGAAAAAACAAAGTGCTATTCTTAAAAAGAAAAACCAAAAATACGAAATTGTTTGTCAGAAAGCCCAAAGATTAAGCGCTGCAAAAAATAGGAGTTGTGTACATAAAAGAACAATAGCTGCCGGATTGTTTTTCTTAAAGTGGAGAAAGGAAAATAAATGGAGCAACAAAGCCGAAAAAATAAACCAGGCAATATAATTTTGCAGTGGGATGTTAGGTTCTTTCCAATGCCAGTAATCAAATTTAACGGCAACAGGTTCTATTAAAACATCCAGGAATACCAATAGCGTTGCACCAATCATTGAACGGATAAACACAGGCAATTTAAACCCCGATAAAAAAACTCCCGTACAATAAATTAATATGACCCAGTTAACACCAATCATTAGGGGAGTACCGAATAATTTTAAACCTAAGGTTTTACCATATTCATAATCGCCGAATATTAGTTTGGTGTTTACCCCTAAAATTTCAATGGCTAACCCGGCTGAATAGGTGATAAAAAGAAACATCACAAATTTATCCTTCCCATAAGAATGTGATAACAGCAGGAGAGCCAACATTAACAGCAAATGGAAAGGGACTAATTGCAAAAAAAGAGAATGCAACTCAGGATTTAAAAAACCATACAAACCCACTGCATGGAAAAGTATAATCAGAGCAGAAAAGATTAAATCCCTTTTTGTCATTTTGAAGATATTGTCCGGCCTTTCCAGGTAATAGTTTTACTAAAGTGTTTTTTAATGGAAATAACAGAAATAATTACCAGGCTAAGCATTTGTAAAGGATGTAATATTACATTTAACCAGGCATTTTGTCCGGATAATAGAGAAATCATCATTCTGCTTAAAATGATTAAGGATAAAGCGAAGAAGAATAAGTTGTTCCCTAAGAACCAGGCAATGGCAAAAGGACCTGAAATTACCGGGATTAAATAAAGAAATAAACCCCAAATATTGTTGTTAAAACCGGCTAACAGGTTTTTACTAAATCCATTAATTGCTTCAGAATAACTTTTATACATCCGGCAGGAGATATAGCCATTGGCTAATAATGCTTCAGCATTAAAGCCATAACCTTTAACCAGTTTCATAATTTCCACATCTTCTACTACTTTATTTTTTACCTGCTCATGCCATTGCTTAGCATGATAATTACGGGCCTCAAACAACATAAATTGTCCGCTTGCGGCAGAAAAAGCAGGGTTTTTAGTTAGCTGAACTAATCGGAGCGGCAGTAAATTTAAAAGTAAAAAATGCATCATCGGTATAACCAGGCGTTCGCCTATACTTAACATCACCTGGTTGGTAAAGAGGCTTAATAGTGATAGATTATATGTCTTCATACGATGGATAGCATTGTGGATTAAACCGTCCGCAATGGTTTCATCTGCATCTAAAAACAGCAAATACTTACCTTTTGCTATTTTGGCTAATTGATAACAGGCGAAATTTTTACCCAGCCAGCCGCCTGGTAAATCCTGTCCTTGTATTATCTTAAAGCGATCATCGTTTGCTGAAAATGTTTGGCATAAGTGAAATGTATTATCAGTAGAACCATCATCTAAAACAATAACTTCCACTTCCTTATAATTTTGATCCCGGATAGATTTTAATAAGGCGATGATATTTTCCTCTTCATTACGGGCGGGAATTAATATGGAAACGAAATCCTTATATTTTTTTATAGAATGGGTGAGTTTTGGATTAGAAATAAAGTTAAAAAGCGTCACCGTAAAACGCAGAATGAGAAAAAAGAAAACCAGGTATAAAAAGATCATATTTTAAACGGTAATACTGGATTGTTTCTGTTTTGATATTTGATAATGTTCGTTATATGCGTTTGCAATTAATTCCAAACTGTCAAATTCCGCTCCGTTATGCTTTTGTAAATAACACCTGACTGATGGGTTCCGGTATTGGAAATAATCTGTAAAAAACGCGGCAAAAATATATTCAAAATCTTTATTTGAAGAATTCACCAGGTTACTTAAGCCTTTTTGAAAATCTACCCGGTCAACATGATGGGAGTGAAGTTTCCCCTGCGGAAATATAAGCACTAAATTCTGCGGATCATTTAATAACTGACCAGCATAGGCTAATGTTTCAATACTGCTCCGTGAGTTCTTTTTAACTGAAAAACCTCCCAGGTATTTTAAAAACCAAACTTGCCGGTAATTTTCTTCGGTAATCATGACATGAAATTTTTTATGGAAACAGATACGGTTAAGGTGGAAAAGTAAAAAACCATCCCACCATGAAAAATGGTTGGCTAAAAGCAAAACAGCACGTTCCTGATCAAATTCTATCGGATTAAACTTAAATTCCTTAAAATCTGTTTTAATTATGCGATTAATATACCAGGCAAAAAAGGCATAAATAAGTTTATTCCGGCGTGGCTTAAGCATTTGATAAAGATATAAATTAGCCTATAATTTTGTCGCTTTCAGCTAAATGGAATACAAACTGAAAATAAATCTTTGGATTTTTAGAATATCAAAACAGTTAATCAATCAAATCACTTACAATTTTAGCGGAAAGCAACGCTAAAGGAATACCTCCACCGGGATGAACACTTCCTCCGGCAAAATACAAACCTTTAATTTTTGAAGAGAAATTAGCATGTCGTAAAAAAGCCGAAAACTGGTTATTTGAACTGGTTCCGTATAATGAACCCTGGTAAGAAGATGTTTTGATTTCAATGCTTCGCGGGTCTAAAACAGCTTCGCAGGTAATTAAACTACTAATATTTTCGCCGAGGTTTTTAGATAGCTTTTTTAAAATATTTGCTTTTGCTTCCGCAATTAACTGATCCCAGTCCTGACCAATATTACTTGGAACATTAATCATGGTAAACCAGTTTTCAAAACCTTCAGGCGCATCGGCGGGATTATATTTTGAACTAATATTCAGATAAACTGTGGGATCATGGTAAATGTTTTTCTTTTTCCAGATATGATCAAATTCCTGCTGGTAATCTTCACTAAAAAATACGTTGTGTAGATCTAATTGAGAAAAGGTTTTCTTAATTCCCCAATAAAATATTAATGCAGAGCTACTGCGCTCCTGTTTTAAAATACGTGCTGGAGGTAATTGGTTTTTAAGTAATTTTTTATAAGTAAACCAAACATCCATGTTTGAGATTACCAAATCGCCCGATACAATGGTATCATTTATTTTTACCCCTTTTGCCTTTTTATTTTCTACCACTATCTCATCTACCAAAGTATTGTAATGGAACTTTACATCTAGATCTTCGGCAAGTTTTACTAATGATTTTGTAATACTAAACATTCCCCCC
>JBASZP010000073.1:0-5592 GCA_049660965.1 Daejeonella sp.
GGGCTTTCTTAACCCTTTTTTAAAATAGCCCTGTAAAAATCTACCAAAAATCAGATATAGCATCCTGAAAAACTCATAGTCATAAAATAGGCGGACATAAAAAGATTACTCCTTTTTAGTCAGCCCCTTTTTTATGCAGGGGATATTATAAATCAGGAATGTGTTATTCTTCCACATTCGAGGTCAAAACAAAACCCTATCTAATTGATCGTAATTTCTCCAACTCTTTTTTCGCAGTTGTATTAATTTCAGGATCACTATCCTTGCTAAATGCCTCCAATATTGCCGACGTATATTCTAATTTTAATTCTTTTATTAAAGGATGTTTAAACGATTTAACCTCCGTATTAAGAATAGTAGCACTTAATTGGCAGGCATCATTAATACATGTTTGTAAAAGGGAACGCTTTATAATTTTTTCGGCCACTTCATTTGTTAAATAGGGGTCAAGAATATTTTTATAAAAACTGTAATTAAACTCATGCGCTAAATGATCATAGATGCCTTCGCTCAAACGTTTATAAGACCATTCAAAAGAAGTATTATACTGCATCCAGTAGCTGTTGAATTTATGGGCATTCTCTTTAAGCATATCTTCTGTCCATTGTATAGCAAGGTTATCCAATAGTGAAGGCCAATGCCATTTATTATCAAAAGCTTTCAATATTTTGTTTGATTGCCCTATTGCAGGATTTTTACTCAACCTTACCCAATCCCATTTATCCCGATATTTTTTTATAAAATGGATTGACCAGGGCAATGCTGTATTTTCACTCAGATAAAACCAATAAAATCCCCTATGCCTGTGTTTTTCAATAAATTCTTCTGTCCATGCAAATGTATTTTTTTTACACAATTGATCCCAGCTAAGTAATTCGCTGTTTTCTTCTACAAATTCAATGCTCCAGGGTATAGCGTTATTTTCACAAAGTTTCCCTGTGTACCATCGTTTTCTATATTTATTTATCAACTTTTCTGACCAAGGTAAGTAAGTGTTCTCAGATAAACGCGACCAATTCCAACGATCTTTATATTTTTCAATTAATGCCTGTGTCCATGGAATAGATTTATTTAAACTTAATTCATCCCAATCCCACTTGCTTTTATACTTTTCAATTAACTTCTCCGTCCATGGAATACTAGCAGAATTACTCAGGCTATGCCAGTTTATTTGACTTTTATACCTGTCAATCCACTCTTCTGTCCAGTTAATGCTTTTATTTTTACACAAAATCCACCAGTCTAGTTTAGTCGAAAACTCATCAATCAAAGAAAAATTAAATGAGACCGAGGTGTTTTTACTTAATAATTCCCATAGCGGATCATGCGAATGATAATGCACATTTCTTTGCCTGTCCCAATCAAAATAATATGTTAACTTACGTATAGAAGATTGTGATAAAGGATAAAACCGGACAATTGCTTTAGCGATAGGAAAATTTGAATTTGTGTTTAAAAAAGAAGAGCTCAGTTTTTTTAACAGCTTGGTACCCTTAATAATCTCTTTTAAATAAATAGGCTCTTTCTTTGGAAAGATTTGTAAAAAAGCAGCCAGATATTCCATAGTAGTAGGTAAACCACTAATAACCATAATCTCTCTCAAATTTGTAGAGCTATTTCTCCATATTTTAGGATATTTTATAAAAAGCAATAAGATTTGCTTCTGTTCAAACGACAGGTTTTCTATTGATATTTTTTCATCATTATTTTTCACAGGCTTAAAGGCGCATTTAATAAGAAAAAGCATTATGTCATCAGAATCTATTTTTATTCTAACTTTTTCTCCTTCTTTTTTCCTGTATCTTACTGTCTTAATAAGTGTATCTTTTAAAATAGCAATCACATTAGCTCGTTTATTTAAATGGATGTAATAGAGTATTTCTAAGGCGACTTTGCTAAAATCCCAGGGAAAATCATAGAGATATTCATCATAGAGCAAGGGATGTTGCAATGCAAACAGGGTATTGTGGTTTATCTCTTTTTTACTGGCATATACTAAGGCAATTGCTGCTGCCGATTTAACCATATCTCTATTGGTTTTCATCGCTTTTTCCAGGTAAAGCATATCCTGTATATTATTGGAAATATATTGCGAAAGTATTCCTAAAGCCATCAAGAGCGAAGCTCGTACCTTTTTATTCTTTTCGCTTTTTAACCGCTCACGCAGTGCAGGCATAATTCTTTTTGCTGAAGTGCTGAACCAGGTCAGCAGGAAAGCTGCATAACATCTTACCTTTGCCTCTGTATCATCAAGTAACTTTATATATATGTAAATACCACGTTCTGCTTCCTGATAAGAACGGAGATAATCTCCATATAAATATTTTTTAAAATCCTTGGAATGTTTATCAATTCCCTTTTCCAGCCAAAGGTATTTTCCCTGTATGGCAAGATCAGCAATCAGGGATAAGACTTTATATTTCTGTTGCATTTCTGTAACAGTAAGCAATTCTATTAAAAAAAATACTGCATAAGGGCTGGCACCATAGCCTCCACTTTGATGATAAACGCTTTGTGATAAAGCTTTGAAAGCATTCTGTCTTGTCCGGCTATTTTTTGCAAGGAGTTTGCGCAGATGATCAGGAGTATCTGAAGCGTTTCCATAAGCATGCTTCAGTTTTGTCCAATCTATTTTATCTAAATTTTCTAACATTATAATTTGATGTTAATACCATTTAAGGATAAAGCCATAATTATAACTAATTTTCTTATAAAAAGCAGCAGTTTTATTTTTATTCGGGCAGATTTTTCTCAAAGTAGAACCCTGAGTGGATTTAAAGCGTAAATATATTAGATAGACAAATTAGAAAATCCAATTTTATTCTAAGATCACTAGATGTCTTTCAGAACATGTTAAACAGCAAAAAACCTACAGAGCAAGAGGATTATATTAATGGGATGATAGAATGATCGGAACAGATTATAAGTAAAATTCAAGCTCGGTTAATATTTAGAATTCAGAATTTTATTATTTACAACTTCAATAAGGTTTGTAACGGCTGCTTCTGACAGGTGAAGAATGGGTTGCGGATAAACACCTATAATAATAACCAAAGCGGAAATGATAAATAATACTGTTTTCTCAGTCCCGTCAATATCTGTAAATAATGCGGTACGTTTATTAGCAGGGCCTAGCATAACTTTCTGGTACATCCTGAACATATAAACCGCCCCAAGAATAATGGTTAAACCTGCAATAGCAGCGTACCAGATATGATGATTATAAATTCCCATAAGCAAGAGGAATTCCCCAATAAAACCATTGGTTAATGGTAATGCTACCGTTCCTAATAAAATAAGCAGAAAGCCTATTGCTAATTTAGGGGCTGTTTTAGCAATGCCTCCAAGTTGGTCCAGTTCGCGGGTGTGCATTCTGCGGATAATGATATCCGCGATAAAGAACATTCCTACCACATTAATTCCGTGGTTGAGCATTTGTATCATTGCTCCCTGTAAACCCTGAACATTCCAGGCAAAAATACCTGCGGCTATTAAGCCTACGTGAGCAATAGAAGAATAAGCTATTAATCGTTTAATGTCTTTCTGCGTAAACGCGATAATGGATGCGTAAACAATTCCAATTATGGATAAGATCAAGGCGGTTTGCTGCCATTCTGCAAAGCCTAATGGGGCTATGGGAATTAACCAGCGGATAACACCATAAATTCCCATTTTAAGCATAATACCCGAAAGGAGCATGGTGCCTGTAGTTGGCGCTTCAGTATAAGTATCGGGTTGCCAGGTGTGAAAAGGAAATATGGGCATTTTAATAGCAAAAGCCAGAAAGAATGCCCAGAATATCCAGGTTTGAGTAGATAAATCTAAATTTAATTTATAAAAAGCATCCAGATCATAGCTATTATTTGGCGTTTGTAAATGCAGGTAAATGATCGCGATAAGCATGATTAAACTTCCCGCGATGGTGTATATGAAGAATTTCAGGTTTACACGGATCCGGTCTGCACCTCCCCAAATAGCACAAATAAAATAGATCGGAATTAATGCGGCTTCCCAGCCCATGTAAAATAAGAAACCATCTAAAGCGGTGAATACAATTAATAAACCCGTCTGCATAAAGAGTAGTAATGCATAAAAGGCATTTGGTTTTTTTAATTGCTGTTTAAAGCTGGTAAGAATAACTATTGGGGTTAACAGGTTGGTTAACAGAACCAATACCATACTGATACCATCTATACCTGCTTTAAAATGAATTCCAAAGGGTTCTATCCAGGGATAATTAATTAAGAATTGTGTGGATGCGTCAGGATAAAATCTTAAAAGAATACCAATAGTTATAGCCAGGGAAAATAGCGAAGAAAATAAGGCAATATATTTAGCGCTGGTCTGGGATTTTGTTAGAGCCGCGATTAGTGCGCTTGCAAGGGGAAAGAATAATAATATGAGGATCTCCATTTTATATAAAATATCCCCTAATTAAATTTTATAAAAACCATAAACCAACAAAGCGATAATACCCGCCACCATCATAAAAATATAAAACCCGACATTACCGGCCTGTAATAACCTGAAACCTTTACCGGCTTCATTTGCCCCGATTCCAAAGCCATTAACCACTCCGTCTATTGCAGATTTATCAACTACTTTAAAAAAGAAGTTTGACAGGGCATCCAGAGGGCGGGTTATTAAGGCAGCATAAAATTCGTCTATATAATATTTGTAATAAGATAATTTGGCCATGCCTGTACGTTTTACATTTTCTGCATGAGGTACATGTGCATTTTTAACATAACGTATATAAGCAAAAACTAAAGCGGCTAATGCTCCGGCAACTGAAATTGCCATTAATAGATATTCGGTACTATGATCTAAGGTTAATCCTAATAGTTTAGAGCTTGATGCTTCAAAAACAGGTGCTAAAAAATGTGATAGCCAATGTCCGCCACCCAAAACTTCGGGTACTCCTATAAAACCTCCGGCAATGGATAAAACAGCAAGAATAATTAAAGGAATGGTCATTGATTTTGGAGATTCATGCAAATGATGTTCCTGATCAGGCGTTCCGCGGAATTTGCCGCTAAAGGTTAAAAACATCATACGGAACATATAAAATGAAGTAAACACAGCGCCGATTACGCCAATTGTCCAAAGCACCTTGCTATGCTCGTAAACATGGGCCAGTATTTCATCTTTAGAGAAAAACCCGGCAAAAGGCGGTAAACCCGCTATGGCGATGGTACCAACCATCATGGTTAAAAATGTGACGGGTAATTTCTTTTTCAAACCGCCCATATTGCGCATATCCTGTTCATTACTCATCGCGTGAATTACAGAACCGGCCCCCAGGAATAATAAAGCTTTAAAGAAAGCATGTGTAATAACGTGGAAAAATGCACCGGTATAAGCGCCCACACCTAAACCTAAAAACATATATCCCAGCTGTGAAACTGTTGAATAAGCCAAAACCTTTTTAATATCCGTTTGCGTTAAGGCAATGGTGGCGGCCAGAATTGCTGTTGCTAAACCAATAATTGCTACAACTTCCAGCGTTTGCGGAGCTAAGGTGAAAAGAATATTAGAACGGGCGATCATATAAATACCTGCGGTAACCATGGTAGCGGCATGTATTAAGGC
>JBASZP010000074.1:0-2158 GCA_049660965.1 Daejeonella sp.
ATTATAAGCCTCCGCCGTTGTTGGTGTTCTTCACCAATATCACACCTTGTTTGACGTCCAATTTCTCATATTTGTTCATCCTTTGTAATGTTCCATAAAATTAAAGTTACTATTTCCTATTTTATAAAACGATGCACTAGAAAAATAATAGTCTTCAACTAATAAACATTATTTTGCTCTCACAGGATTTTGATGAATATAAAATAGCTTTTGTATAAAAACATCTTCATTGAAAATTTGAATGCTAAGTAAATTCCTTTCGCTGCTGAGTTCATTCTTCTAAATGCACATTCATTTCTTTATCCCTGTCCCCAATTTTCCCGATCCAAACTACGATATTGTATCGCTTCCGCAATATGCTCAATCCCAATTTGTTCTGAAGCATTTAAATCAGCAATCGTGCGCGATACTTTTAAAATACGATCATAAGCCCGGGCCGATAGGTTTAATCGCTCCATGGCCGTCTTCAGTAGTTGCTGTCCTGAAGGTGGAATCACACAAAGTTCCTGCATCATTTTTGTACCCATTTGAGCGTTTGAAAAAATGCCCTCCATACCGGCATATCTTTGGGCTTGTATCGCACGGGCCTGTATGACCCGCTCCCGAATCTGTTTACTTTTTTCCTGGGTTCGTTTGGGACGTCCGGTCAACTCATTAAAATGCACGGGTGTCACTTCTACATGCAAGTCAATGCGATCAAGCAAGGGACCTGAAATTTTGTTGAGGTATTTTTGTACCACACCTGGTGCGCATACACATTCTTTGTCTGGATGATTAAAAAAACCGCAAGGGCATCCCTGTGTTACCTTTTTCCAGAATGAGATTGACCACACCTAAACCGCTGAATGTCAATTTAATAGAGAACCCTATCCATATCGGACATCATATTCGAAACCAAAGATTAATGAAAGGCCTCCTCCAAAAGGAGGTTGCAAAAATTATAGGGGTAACAGAAGATTGCATTACTTATTGGGAGAATGGAAGGTCAAAACCCATGAAAAAATATCATCATAAAATTGAAGGTTTTTTGAAGAATTGATAGACACATTGCTTAGCCAATAAATGTATATGTACGTAATGTATTACGTGATACTACTTATTTTATCCCTTTATTTAGAATTTCCTTTGCTACAACGGAGTGCCGAAACCGTATTTCAGTAGGCAATTAAATTCGACTAGAATGAGTTCATCTGAAGAACGAGGAACTACTGGCCAAATTTGTCAAGTAAGTGGAGTATATTATTGTGTTAGACATCCACAAAATACAATTCCATTAAGCAAAGGTGAAAAGTTCCCTCCCTGCTCACTTGATGGTGGTCATAGTACTACTTGGATTTTAAAATCCAGAGCTTAGAATTCCGACAATGCCCCTCTGTCGGGCATTGTCGAATTTTGATCTATTATCGAATAGGTAAATGCCATAAACCAAATATAAAGTTACTCAATTTTGTCCTCTCACGAAGAGTATACAAAAGACTTTACAGCATGCTTTTAGAATTTTGCTTTATCCCGTTTAAATATGAGATATGCATATGCGGTTTACAAAACCGCCGATAGCAGTACGACATTACAAATATCGAACAGAGTTATTGTGGAACATCACGAACAGTTGGAGGATGCGAAGAGCAGAGCACGGGTCACAAACAACGCGCTAGTCGAACTGTTGAAAATACACTAGTGCGAGAGGGGAAGACGGAATCCTCCATTGAATTAATAAGAAATAATTTCCGTATCTCACCAATTTCGTTATAATCCAAATAATAAAATGATGTCTTAATATTCTCAGAAGTATCAAGCAATATACTTTGATCTAATTCACCTAATTGATATCCAGACATTTCGATGTAAACTCTATAGACAAAATATTTTGATAAATACACATTATATATAAGGGAATCATATCTATTAGGGAAATAAGGAATAGAAATTGCCCTTTTCATTACACTATCAGATAACGAATCCTTCATTCTGAACATAATAAGATCATTATCGTGTTTATCAATCATTGAGTAGTTATTATTAAAAATTTCCGACTTCAATTTTGGTTTAAGAATTGCACAATCATTAGGCCTCATTGCCCATGGATCCATGTACAATAGAGCATATCCTTTATAATTATAATCAAGGTTATTTTTGGCAGACTTCTCCTTCCATCGAC
>JBASZP010000075.1:0-4825 GCA_049660965.1 Daejeonella sp.
TAATGCAGCCATTCCCTCATGTACCAGGCGTCCTTCAAAAGGATAAATAAAAATATGATAACCTTCGGCTGTGGTGCATTGTTCAATAAGCAGTTCACTTTCCCTTGGGATTGCCGATCTTTCATGCTGCAACTTTAGCAAAGGCTGGATTTTCTTCATTTCAGGTTCCTTAGGTTCATGTTGTACAACCTCATCAAACCTGTGTCTTATAAAGGCCGAAAGTTGGGATGATAATGGAACCCTGCCTCCCGCCCACCTTGGAATTCTGGGTTTATTTTCTTTCGCTTTAATAACCTGTGCCGTCATGTCGCGTACACGCACCAGTTCAAGCGTTATCCCTCCAAAAGAAAAAGTATCGCCCGCTTTCATTCGGGAGATAAAACTTTCTTCTACCGTGCCCAGGTATTTTCCGTTTAAAAACTGAATTCTGATAGATGCATCAGAAACAATGGTTCCCATACTTAAGCGGTGCCGCATAGCCGTTCTACGGTCTTTTACCACATACAGATCGCCTTCCCGTTCTACTTTTTTAAATTCATCATAAGCAACAAGACTGGGACCGCCTGTGGTAATGAACCCTAAAAGCCATTCCCATTCCTCGCGATTAAGATACTGGTAAGCAAACGTAGATTTAATTTCCTGGTAAAGTTTCTTCTCCTCAAAACCATCTCCAACCGCCAGCGTAACCATATACTGAGCCAGTACATCAAAAGCTTGTACAATAGGAATACGTTTTTCCATAATGTTTTTTTGAACACCTTCCCGTAAAGAAACAGCTTCAATTAGTTCAAGCGAATGAGTAGGCACAAAATAAATTTTACTGGTTGCATTAGGCTGATGCCCGCTTCTGCCTGCACGTTGTACAAACCGCGAAATACTTTTAGGACTGCCTACTTGTATAACAGTTTCAACCGGACGAAAATCTACGCCCAGATCCAGGCTGGAAGTACAAACAACCAGCTTCAGTTTTTCCAAGTGCAGATTTTCTTCTACCCAATTACGAACTTCGCGGTCAAGCGAACCATGATGAACAGCAACCAAACTTGCCAGTTCAGGGTATTTCTCAATAATAAACCGGTACCATATTTCTGTTTGTGAACGCGTATTGGTAAAAAGCAAAGTACTTTTACTCGCCATAATAATCGGCATCACTTTATCTAAGAGGTTAATACCCAAGTAACCTGCCCAGGGCATTTTCTCAATATGATCTGGCAGAATTGACTCTACGATAATTTTTTTGCGGATATTAGAACGTATGATTACCGCTTTCTCTTTTGGGAAATCAGGACCTGTAATTACTTCTAAAGCCTCTTCAATATTACCAATAGTTGCTGATATTGCCCAAGTGATCAGTTGTGGACAAATGCCCCTTAAACGGAACAATGCCAGCTCGGTTTGCACCGCCCGTTTTGTTCCTAAAATCTCATGCCATTCGTCGACAACAACAACATCCAGGGTTTTAAAAAACGTTTCATTGTTTTTCTGCGCCAGCATCAGGTGCAGACTTTCCGGTGTAATCAGTAAAACCTGCGGCAATTCTTTACGTTGCAGTGCTTTTTCCTTACTGTTGGTATCCCCGGTACGTGTACCTATGCGCCAGGGAATTTGCATTTCATCGCAGGCAAGCTGTAAATTACGTTGAATGTCTTTAGTTAACGCTCTGAGCGGAGTGATCCATAAAACTTTAAGCTGAGGTTTTGTTTCACTTTTGTATTCAGGGTTTTTATTCAGATGATCAATTAAAACAGGCAAAAATAAACCATAAGTTTTCCCGGAACCGGTAGGGGCATTCAGCAAACCGCTTTTTCCTGCCAGATAAGCTTTAATAGTTTCTTTTTGAAAATCTGCCAGTTTCCACCCTTTAGTTTTCAACCAATCATTAACTATTTTCTGCCCCCTGCTTACCAACACTACTTAAACTGCTCTAATATTTTTTTCAGATTTTCTAAAGTATCCGCCTCTTTTACACCTTTATCAGTTCTCCAGCGCAGTATTCGCGGAAACCGTACTGCAATGCCTGATTTATGCCGGGTAGATGCATTAATTCCTTCAAAACCAATTTCAAAAACCAATACAGGCTTTACCGTTCGTACAGGACCAAACTTTTCCAGCGTATTTTGTTTCACAAAATAATCTACCTGATTAATTTCTTTATCGGTTAAACCGGAATATGCTTTGGCGAACGGAACTAATTTATCGCCGTCCCAAACAGCAAACGTGTAATCAGTGTATAGCTCAGCCCTTCGCCCATGACCTTTCTGTGCATAGACCAAAACCGCATCAATGCTTAAAGGATCAACTTTCCATTTCCACCAGTCGCCCTTTTTTCTTCCTGATAAATAATGCGCCTGCTTATGTTTTAGCATAAAACCTTCCGCAGCATATTCGCGGGATTTTTGATGAAGTAGTTTTAATTCATCCCAATCAGAAAAACGTAATAATGGAGAGAGCTTAAACAGTTGGGGAAGATTAACGTCATTAAAAACACGTTCCAGCAACTCACGCCTTTCATGCTGCGGTTTAGTACGAATATCCTGGTTGTTATATTCCATCATATCATATCCTATGAAAACCACAGGAGCCTCAATAAGTATTTTTTTATTAAGGTTTTTTCTGCCGATCCGCGTTTGGAGTATATTAAATGGTAGTGGTTTAGTGTCGCCGAAACAGATTAATTCACCATCCAGAACCGTACCTTCCGGAAGATGATCTTTCAATACCCCCAGCTCCGGGAATTTATCAGTAACCAGTTCTTCTCCCCGCGACCAGATATACAGTTCCCCATTCCTTAAAATGATCTGTGAACGTATGCCATCCCATTTCCATTCCGAAAACCAATCTGTAGGGGTTCCTAAATTGTTTATATTACCTTCAAGAGCATACGAAAGATAGAAAGGATAAGGCTTTGAAGATTCATCACCTGCATTTTCAGAATGAATTAATTCGCGGTAGCTGGTATCAAATGCATTCCAGGTACCCATTAAACGATGTGAAATAACCGCCGGTGTCAGGTCAGAAATCTCCGCAATTGCCCGTGTTACCAGGGTTTGCGAAACACCAATACGGAAACTACCCATCAATAACTTATTGAACACGAAGGTTTCAAAAGAAGGTAATTGCTGCCAGGCTTGCCAAATAAGTTGTTTCTTCTGTTCATCATCCGCCTGGTTTAGCTGCAGTAAATAAGTAAACCATTCGCCTAATGATCTTTCAGAATTGGCAGCAGTAGGTTCCGGCAAGATCAATGAAACCGTTTCCGCCAGATCGCCAACACTATGATAACTTTCCCGGAACAGCCATAAAGGGATACCGGCCAGTTCCATAGCCCATTCCTGCACCTGCGAACTCTTTATTTTTCGTGGAGGTCTTCGACCGGTAAATAAGGCCAAAGCCCATATCTTATCCTCATCCGGCACAGCAAGAAAATAACCTTTTAATAATTCAATCTTTTCATTGGTTTTATTAGTACGGTCAAGTTGTAAAAAAAGATTAGTAAAGCGTTTCATAAAAAATAACTAAACGTTAAATCCCTCATTTTCCATCCTTCTTTCATTCTGTCCTTTTCTCATTCTCAACATCCTTTTCTTTTTCTTCCTCTTCCTGTCCGTACATTGTTTTTACTTCTGCAGCTTCAGTTCCTTTTTCATTAAGCCATCGGGCAAAATCATCTGTATAACCATGTGTAACATAAACTTTTTCTGCTCCTGTTTCCGCCGTCGCGATGTTTAAATCATTCCAGTCCGCATGATCTGATAATACAAAGCCGCGGTCAACAGCCCGCCTGTTCTTCGCCCCGCGGATAGCCATCCATCCTGAACAATAACCGGTAGAATAAGGTTCAAGTTTCTTTTGCCAGCTCGTATTCATTACAGAACCCGGCGCCAGTATTAAAGCGCCTTTAAATGCTTTTTTATCAGTTTCGCGGGTTATAAGCGGGATATAAGGCAGGTTAAAACCCGCACTTCGCAATCGCTCATTAATATTAAATACCGCTCCATGAGCATAAACATCCCCCTCAAAAGGCTGTAGATTTTTAATTAACCGCTGCATTTTGCCCAGAGAATAACCCATTAGCATACTTGCTTTCCCCTGTAAACGATTTTGTTGCCACCACTCGCGGATATCATCCATAACAACCTGCTGATCCGGCCATTTGTAAACAGGCAAACCAAAAGTAGATTCAGTAATAAATACATCACATTTTACCGGTTCAAACGGTGTGCAAAAGTTATCATCCTGTAATTTATAATCTCCGCTGGCAACCCAAACCTCTCCTTTATGCTCTACACGTACCTGTGAAGAACCAATAATATGCCCTGCGGGATAAAGCGAGAATTTAACCCCGTTAATATCAAATGGTTCACCATATTCTACCGTTTGCAGCGAAATATCTTCGCCCAGGCGTAATCTTAAAATGCTTTCAGAATCTTTATGCGCCAGGTAATGCTTGCAACCAAATTTAGCATGATCACTATGTGCATGAGTAATAATAGCACGCTCTGTAGGTTTCCAGGGATCGATATGAATATTTGCCAAAGGGCAATAAATACTGGATGGTATAAATTTAAGCAATGGTTTTTTTATCAAAATTTATCTTAATCTTTAATATTAAAAAACTTCTATATATGCAATTTACAACTTGTAGTTTGGAATTTTAAATTAAGACCTGCTTTAAGATAAATAACAAAGTTCAGGCAAAAAAAGAGGCTGTCTCAAAAGTAAAATCTAAAAAGCAAAGACATCATTTAATTTGGTGTACAATTCAAATGATAATAATTTAATGAAAAAGACCAATTTCTTATAAAGAATATCGGCCTTTTTTATT
>JBASZP010000076.1:0-3271 GCA_049660965.1 Daejeonella sp.
GCCTATTCGATCAATAATTAAACCTGGTTTGTTGTCAGGTAATTTACGAAAGAGTAATAAAGCACAAAGTCCACAGAAAATTATTGAAGCATAACCTGCAATTACAATTTTTGTCGGACTACCCCAATATGAATTTTCAATTGCCGGTGGTGATATCACAAACCAAAGTCCAATTATAAAAAAACCAATGCTCCTAAAAGCATCAGAAGTATTTTCTTTTTGCTTAGCGGAATTTCAATCCTTTGTTCTGCCGTTATCATTCAATGCAATATTTGTAATCTATCAATTTATAACCTGTTATTTAGAATGGCACACAATGGTTCCGGGTTTGGCGCAGGCGGCTATATATTGGCAGCAAACGCACGTTAGCTGTCGTAATAATGTCGTACAAGGTTGTAAAATTCAGGTATGTTCACTTTGCCCGGAAGTCCTGCAACCTGCCCGTCGCCTAATTCTATAATAATCCACTCTCCATTTTTTGACTTTGCAATATCCATAGAAAAAAAGTTGCTTTCAATATCCTTTGCAATGTTTTTAAATAATTCAAGTGGTGGGTGTTCGTCTGCTGAATATTCGCCTTCTTCCCAATATTCATAACAGCCCAGCAATTGCCCATTTAAAAAGAATAACCGATACTCTTGTTTTAAAGGCATTCCACTTTTTGAATGAGTTGTTAAGTCGTTTAGTTCTACAAATTCCCTGATTACAAGGCCTTCATTCAGATCTGTATTTTGTAACTCTACAAATTTTTCAATAACAGATTTTACTTTGTTCCTGTCTGCTGCCGAGACAATGTAACAAGCGGTGTCCCAATAATGCTTTTGTGATTTTACAAAGTCTTTTACAATTAAAGGAGAATTTTCAAAGGTTGCAATACTGTTAAAAACCTGGTCATAATTCACTTGCTGATTTTCAACTGTCAGCCAAATTGTTTTTGGAGTATGTCTGCTTATGAATTTGTAGCTATCCGGCAAGTAATGGTAATTTTGATATTCAGCTGGTGAATTTATCAGTTTATAATTCTTTGCCAAAAGTGACTTGTATAGTAGAGCATATTGACCTGGTTTTAACATCCAGCCCCGGTAAACTATTTTTTGCAGCGTGTTGTTGTGTTTTATTTTTCTGGTTGCTAATTCAGCGTCATTGTCTTTGGTCAAACTCTCGTAACTAAAAAGGTGAGGGCTAAACCCGTTTTGGCTGGCTGAAACAAATTCATCTTCGTAATCGATGTCTACCGCTGGTTTATTATCAAATGGATTGTCACAAAAAAGAATGTTCATATTCAAATTGTTCAGGCTTGCAAGGTTTCTGAATGATGGCGGATAACTCAAATATAGACGCAAGTACCTAAATCTCCAAATGCAGGGTAAATATCTTAGCAGCAATGCTGCATCTTTGCACCAATTGAGAAAATTGAAACTGAGTTCTTTTGGCAGTACCCAACAAAGTTAGGGGAAAACTGTTTCCGGCAATAATCCAAGCAGCAATTGCACCAAACCACTTTTGGCAGTAGTAATGTCTAATCGTAATGATGTCTACATTTTACGATCTGAATTTCGTCATCTTGAAATCTGTAGATAAGTCTATGTTCATCATCAATTCTCCGCGACCAAAATCCTGCGTACTTATGTTTTAGCGGTTCGGGTTTTCCACTTCCCTCAAATGGAGTTCTGGAAATATCTTTAAGCAGATCATTTATTTTCTTAACCTTCTTCTTATCAATCTTCTGCCAATAAAGATAATCCTCCCAAGATTCATCTACGAATATGTATTTCACTCTATTCTTCGATTATGTTTTTAGAAAATGAATTCCCTTTTTTTAATTTTTCAATTGCAGAATCAAGACGTTTTTCATTTGACCTGGAAGATAATTCGTAATTCGTCGCTATTAAAGAATTATATTCTTCAAGAGACATTACAACAATACCAGAATCTTTACCTCTATTTATAATAAGAGTCTCGAAGCTTTTGGCTACTTGATCGAAATAGGATTTGATGTCTTTACGAAAATCAGAAATATTAGCAACTATCATAATGAATTATTTTGTACAAAAATATGTACAATATTTCAATTCTAAGCACAAAGTTTTAAATTATTACTGCCAACTCAAAAATATACGAAAGTTTTGATCTGTAATGTGGCACAAGTACACATCACACAGATAACACTACATACCTGCGTCAGTTGAGGATTTATTTGTGCCGTATTTTTTACTATTAAAGTTTGAAAATTTTATTTTGCTAAGCGTCCGGAATATTAGGTTCTACCAAACGTTTTAATTTATCTAAAGACTCCTGCCAGCCTAAATAACACATCTCAGTTGGAATTGCATCGGGAATGCCTTCCTGAGTTACAAAAAGTTCTGTTCCGCATAAAACAGATTTTAGCTGAATGGTAGTGATCATTTGTCCGGGTAAATTGGGGTCATCAAACTGGTCAGTATATTTTAATAGTTTATTTGGTATTATTTCTAAATATTCGCCTCCAAACGAATGACCATTGCCTGTAGAAAAATTGGTAAAGGACATTTTATACAAACCCCCAATTTTTGCATCTAAACTATGCACTTTACAAACAAAACCATAAGGAGGTAACCAGGAAGCCATTGCATCAGCATTTACGAATGCTTTAAATACTTTTTCTACAGGGGCTGCAAAAACCCGGTGTAAGTTTACTGTGTTATTAGCCATACTAATTTTTTTTATGATGTTAAATTTAAATCTATATTCTCAATTTTCATTGATCCGGTGAGTGTTGATGTACAATTACCGTCAACTCAAATGTAGATACAGGTACCCAAAGTTCCAAACGCAGAAATGCATACTTGCGCTAATTAAGACCATAATTCTGACAGCAATTGCGTCAAACCGCTCTTATGCGACGCTTTGTTTGAGTTTATTTATAATTTTCATGCCAACATAATCTTTAAGTTTCGGATTTTTTCTTCTGTAAAATTCATTCCAATAGCTTACAATTCGCTTCTCTGTTTTTTGCCAATATCCCGGATTTTCTTTTATAAATTTTTGATAGTTTTGAATTGTATTTTCATTAATTTGTGTTTCTAAAACTTCTAAAATTTCCACTACATATTCTCCTAAAACTTGAAAAGCAAAAGGCATAATGAAATATTCATTTCTATTGTTTAATTTCTCGAGTTTTCGTTCTCTTACATATCCATTATAATTACTTAGGTAAAGACAATTTAAGATTACGCGTTGCAAATCTGATAGAGTCGCTTCTTCTTTTTCGGTAATTTCTTCAAAATACATT
>JBASZP010000077.1:0-4124 GCA_049660965.1 Daejeonella sp.
GATTTATTGTCGGTGAAATCGAATGATCTTTCCTGTATAGTTCATCTGCATCAGTTAAAATCATTTTATACCTCTAGCAAAAAAAATCCGATTGATCTAAGTGTGTTGAAGAAAATGAAATCTATTCAGGAATTGTGTATCGTATATCATCTCAGTTTAAATAGTATTGACTTTATTTCAGATATGACAGGCCTGGAAGATCTTAAACTATTTTTAATTCCTAATCTTCGTTCCTTACCTTCTTTTAAAAAATTAAAGCATTTGCGTTCGATTCAGATAGATGAGCTTAAAAATTTAGAGGATGTTTCTCAGCTTCAAACCTGTATAAATCTGGAATATTTACAGATGAATCATCATGGCTGTAAACCTGAAGCTTTTTATTTTTTGCCACATCTAAAGAAGTTGAAAAAAGCTTATGTTTACTTTAAGAAGAAAAAATATGAGATTGCTTTTCGGGATTTTTTGGTTCTAAACAAAATGGCGACCTTCAATTAAAAGATTCTGGAAAATAGAGTAATGCCAGACATTTTTCAATTCAAACAATTTTTCGTCAATCAAACCGGCTGCGCCATGAAAGTAAATACTGATGCCGTTTTGCTTGGAGCCTTAGCAGAAAATGAACATCCTGAAAATGTGTTGGATATTGGAACAGGAACTGGTCTTATCGCTTTAATGCTGGCGCAACGCTTTTCTAATTCCATTATTGATGCCGTAGAGATCAATCAGGAAGCCGTTAAAACGGCCGCAGAGAATTTTAAAAACTCTCCCTTTTCTGAACGGCTAAATCTATACCCTCTATCCTTTGAAAATTACTTCTTGCAGCATCCTGATAAAAAGTATGATCTGATTATTTCTAATCCGCCATTTTTCATTAACTCATTAAGATCTTCCACACAAGCTAAAGAAACTGCCCGGCATACTGATAAGGGTTTTTTCAAGCGATTAATTAACAATTCTGCAAATCACCTGACTGAACAGGGTCAGTTGGTATTAATTCTACCCCTTGAAACAAATGCTTTAGTTTCTGATTTGAGCAGTAAGCTTAATTTATTCATTCAAAAACAAACGCTTATTCATTCCTTTCCTAACTCTGAACCACATAGAACGATTATTACTTTTGGTTTTAGCCCATCAAAACCAAACATCAGTAAATTTGTAATTTATGAAAAGCCCAAAGTTTACACCCGTGAATATCGCACTTTATTAAAAGACTTTTTAACCATTTTTTAGTTTGAACAAGTATAAAATTAAATGAAGCGAATAGGTTTAATTTCTGATACACATAGTTATTTAGATGATGCCGTTTTTAAGCATTTTGATCAGTGCGATGAAATTTGGCATGCCGGTGATTTTGGAAATATGGAAGTAGCGGATAAGCTGGCAGCATTTAAACCTTTACGCGGAGTTTATGGAAATATAGATTCACAGGATGTTCGCATTGTTTACCCCGAACACCTGAAATTTGATTGTGAAGACGTTAAAGTGTGGATAACGCATATCGGTGGTTATCCGGGAAAATACAACCCTAAACTTTTAGCCGAATTAAAACAAAATTCCCCTGACCTGTTCATATGCGGGCACTCTCATATTTTAAAGGTAATATATGATAAGAAATTCAATCTTTTACACTTAAATCCGGGAGCGGCGGGTAAATATGGCTGGCACCATGTGCGTACACTGCTTCGTTTTTCCGTTTCTGAGAAAAAAATTCATACCTTAGACGTCATAGAATTAGGCAATAAGTAATGTCTGAAATACACTAAGCATATGCAAATAGTTAAAACATTAGGTCAGTTTATTATTGAAAAGCAGAACGATTTTCCCTATGCTAAAGGAGAATTATCACGTTTATTGCGGGACATTGGAATAGCCGCAAAAATTGTCAATCGCGAAGTAAATAAAGCCGGATTAATGGATATTCTGGGCGATGCCGGAACGATGAATATACAGGGAGAAGCTCAAAAGAAATTAGATGTTTACGCCAATGAACAATTTATTTCTGCCTTAACCAGCGGGGGCGAATGCTGCATTGTCGCTTCAGAAGAAAATGATGAATTTGTATATATTGATGGTGAAGTTTCAAAAAATGCAAAATATATTGTCGCTATCGATCCGCTCGACGGATCTTCCAATATTGATGTAAATGTGGCTGTTGGAACAATATTTTCCATTTACCGGAGAAAAACTACTGATGGAAGAGCAACATTGGAAGATGTACTTCAAAATGGTACAGAGCAGGTAGCAGCCGGTTATGTGATTTATGGTTCATCAACTATGATGGTTTATACTACCGGGAAAGGTGTTAACGGATTTACCTTAGATCCATCTATTGGTGAGTTTTGCCTTTCACATCCTGATTTGAAAATTCCTGAACATGGTACCATTTATTCTATCAATGAAGGTAATTATGTTCATTTTCCTGACGGAGTAAAAAAATATATTAAATATTGTCAGGTAGAAGATCACGATAGCAGCCGCCCGTATACCTCACGTTATATTGGTTCTATGGTAGCAGATATTCACCGGAATATGATCAAAGGCGGAATATTTATTTATCCGACTACATCAAGTGCTCCAAACGGAAAACTTCGCCTGGTTTATGAATGTAATCCCATGGCATTTCTAATTGAACAGGCTGGGGGAAGGGCAACAGATGGTTACGAACGGATATTAGAAAAAGAAGTTGTTTCCTTACACCAGCGCTCTGCAATTTTTATAGGATCAGAAAATATGGTTTTAAAAGCCGAGGAAATGATGCGGCAATATTCGCCAAAAGAAGAAAAGAATACAGTCAGCTCAAATTATATAGGAAGAGTAGTTGTTAAAGTGGTTAGTTAGCTCAGAGCAGTTTAAGTTCTTCTTTCTCAAATACTACATCAATTAACAAATCTTTTTGTTGTGATGCTTTTACAGCAAGTTCATCACAACGTTCATTTTCCGGGTGGCCATTATGACCTTTAACCCAGGTAAAAGCGACAGAATGCATTTTATAAACTTCCAGAAAACGCAACCAAAGGTCTTTGTTCTTTTTCCCGGCAAAACTTTTCTTTACCCAGCCAAACACCCATTTCTTTTCAACAGAATCAATTATATATTTCGAATCAGAGAAAATCATTATCTTTTCTCCCGGTTTTTTAATAGACTCTAATCCAACAATAACCGCCAGTAATTCCATCCGGTTATTAGTTGTTTTACGATATCCGGCAGATATTTCTTTATAATGCTTTCCGGATTTTAATATTACACCAAAACCTCCGGGTCCGGGATTACCACTGCTTGCTCCGTCTGTATATAATTCTATCATTGTTTAGCCTTAACAATAGCTTTTATACAATTATAGTATTTTTTATTGTATTGAAATTTCTATCCATACTATTTTGTAGTTTTTAGTTTAACACTAATAAAAACTGAATAGATTTAGCGAAAAAATTTGCAAAACACCCTTAAATACTTACTTTTGTCTCAACAAAAAATGGTGGTTGTAGCTCAGTCGGTTAGAGCATCGGTTTGTGGTACCGAGGGTCGTGGGTTCGAGCCCCATCATCCACCCAAAAAAGCTTTCTTGGAAAAGAAGGCTTTTTTTATGTTTAAACCGCCTTTTTACCCTTTTAACTGTATTCTCAATAACACTTTAAAGCTTTAATATTTTAACAGGTTGTCTAATCGTACAACTTTATCTGATCAATTTCTTATGTTTGTATGTCTCAGGTGTTACCAAAGACATACTTTTTATTATGACTACATTTATATTTTGTCATGTAAGAAGTAATAATGAAAATCATCAAATTTTAATGCACTAATTAATATAATAAAGAATTTAAACCCTAAACCTCAGTTAATAAACGTAACTGCCGGTGTATTTAAGATTAAAGATCTAACAAAGGCTTTCAATAATTAATTATTTATGGATTTTAAAGATACTATTTTACAATTTGCTTCCAGAGTAGATAAACTTTCTTCTCAAATTAAAACAGAAGAAGCTACTAAAAACGCATTAATAATGCCCTTTATTCAATTATTGGGTTATGATGTATTTAATCCTAGTGAAGTTAACCCTGAATATATTGCTGACTTAGGAATTAAGAAAGGCGAGAAAGTTGATTATGCTATAATGAAGGATGGTA
>JBASZP010000078.1:0-1708 GCA_049660965.1 Daejeonella sp.
ATTTATAATAACATTAATGATAAACTCTATCAAGATGAATGAGAACTTAATGTTTAACTTATATTAGATTGTAAGAATTGGAATAAAAAACTATTTTTATATGATGAACGACTTAATAAAGAAACAATTAGATGATGCAAAAGTCCACATGGAAAAAGCCATTGACTTTTGTGATAATGAACTAATAAAAATACGTGCAGGCAAAGCCATGCCCTCTATGTTGGATGGAATCGTAATTGATTATTACGGAACTCCCACTCCTTTAACACAAGTTGGAACAGTAAATACGCCCGATGCCCGTACTTTAGTGGTGCAACCCTGGGAAAAAACCATGTTAACAGCCATTGAAAAAGCAATTATGGAGGCTAATATTGGATTAAATCCTCAAAACGACGGAATAGTTATCCGTTTAAATGTACCGCCTTTAACAGAAGAACGCCGTAGGGATTTAGTGAAAAAAGTAAAAGAAGAAGCTGAAAAAGGCCGTATTGCTATCCGTAATATCCGTAAAGATGCCAATGAAAAAATTAAGCGCTCAAAGGCTGAAGGTTCATCAGATGATGAAATAAAACTGGGTGAAGCAGAAGTCCAGAAATTAACAGACGCTAATATTATCAGGGTAGACCGGCTTGCTGAAGTAAAAGAGAAAGATATAATGACGGTATAAATAATCAATTAAGACTATTAAAATGGATAATCTTCCAAAAAGCTTATTGCAAAATCTTTACTGGAGTTTCAATGAAACAACTTATCAAGAAATAGGGGATTTTACAGAAGAAGTAAGAAAGTATAATGTAGAAATTGGTGGATCAGACACCTTTAAGCCAAATGAAATTGTATTGCATATATCATACTGTAATATTTTGTTTGAGTATTATGAAGGAGATGAAGAAAAAGAAGAATGCATAAGAATAGAGAGCTTAAATAAAACAGATTTCACTACAGCAGAAATGCTATTCAAAATTCATAATAACTTGGCAGCGAAAGACCTTGGTGATCATATATTTTTCGAAGGATTAACACTTCTAACTGATAAAAAAGGAGAAATCCCAACTTATGCACTTGATCTTGGAAGTTAATAGTGAGATGAGTTGAATTATTCCATGGTTGAATTTGAACAATTAATTAATGATCTTTTCAATCTATCAATTGATCATAATTTAGAACTCTCTTTTAAAATAAATAAGGCAAGAAAATTACTGGAAATATTGCGAAAAAATTGGAATTATTACTCAGAAGGGATAGACGATCGCCCTAAATTATGGATGGAAGAAAATATTATATATAATCATAATTTACTGATAACAGATAATGGATGGAGAGAATTTCAGGACCTAACTATTATGGCTTTAACCCGTTTAACTAAATTTTTTGACTCAAAATAAGTTCTGTAACTCAATTGTAAAAAGACAGGAAATGAAATAATGCTCCATTTCCTTTTGTACTTTTGCCAGATTAATGAAAATACTACTCAATTACTTAAAAAATTATAAAGGTTTAATTGCTATTGCATTATTTTTAGCCACCACAAGCCAGGTTTTTACGCTGTTAGATCCACATATTACCGGTAAAATTGTCGATAATTTTATAGAAAAACGCGGAGTTTTATCAAAGGAAGAATTTGTAAAAGGCATTTTATATCTGGTAGGTTTAGCCGTTGGAGCGGCAATGGTATCGCGTATTGCTAAAAACTTGCAGGATTATTTTA
>JBASZP010000079.1:0-8014 GCA_049660965.1 Daejeonella sp.
CCTAAATGATCTTCATCACCTAAAATATCGCTTAGAATTGCGTATTTACCTGTTTTTTCATCAGTAATTAAACCCATGGCAATACCCGAAACCGGAGCCTTAAGTTTAACACCGGCATCCATTAGTGCTAATGTACCGGCACAAACCGTAGCCATAGATGATGAACCGTTAGATTCTAAAATATCTGAAACTACACGAATGGTGTATGGGTTTTCCTCGCCAGGTAATACCTTTTTCAATGAACGCATGGCTAAATTACCATGACCAATTTCACGACGTCCGGCTCCCCGGTTAGGACGAACTTCTCCGGTTGAAAAACCAGGGAAATTATAATGCAATAAGAATTTTTGGTACCCGTTGAAAAATGCACCGTCAATCATTTGCTCATCAGATTTGGCACCTAAGGTAACGGTGGTTAATGATTGGGTTTCGCCACGGGTAAATATTGCTGATCCGTGTGCGGATGGTAAATAACCAATTTCACTCCAAATAGGGCGAACAGTACGGGAATCACGACCATCTAAACGAATACCTTCATTTAACACTAAATTACGGATGGCATCATATTGTACATCATGAAAATACTTTTTAGCTAAAAACCCGGTTGTATTATCAATTTCTTCACCTAAGGTTGCTATGAAATCCATTAATACTGCCCCAAACTGATTACCGCGTTCATGCTTTGGTAATTTTGATTTGGCTATTGCATATACTTTATCATACGTTGCGGCAAATACTTTTTCCCTTAATTCAGGATTATGTGATTCATGGCTGTATTCACGTTTCTTAGTTTTACCAACCATTTCGGCCAGTTCTTTTTGAGCCTGAACCTGGATAACAATTGCTTTGTGCGCAAATTCGATGGCTTCTACCATTTCCTTTTCAGAAATTTCATCGCATTCTCCTTCAACCATTACAATATCATTCTCTGTACCGGCTACTAAAAATTCCAGAGTAGCACGTTCCAGATCACTTAAATATGGATTGATGACTAACTGACCATCAATTTTAGCCACCCGAACTTCTGAAATAGGCCCGTTAAAAGGAATATCGGAAACAGCAATCGCTGCTGATGCCGCCAAACCTGCCAAACAATCCGGCATAATATTTTTATCGGCTGATATTAAAGATATCATTACCTGTGTATCTGAATGGTAATCTTCAGGGAACATCGGGCGTAAAGCACGATCTACCAAACGGGATATTAATACTTCATAATCAGACAACCTGGCTTCACGGCGCAAAAATCCTCCCGGGATACGACCTGTAGAAGCATATTTCTCCTGGTAATCTACTGATAAGGGTAAAAAATCTACCCCTTCTTTAGCGCCAACGGTAGAAACTACTGTTGCTAACAACATCGTATCCCCCATTTTCACTACTACTGATCCATCCGCCTGTTTAGCTAATTTACCGGTTTCAATTTCAATCATGCGGCCATCGCCCAGATCGAATGTTTTTTTGATTGCTTTGTAACTCATTTTGTTTAGTTGTTGATGTACTTTTCCTCTTTTGAATACACCTGGTTTTTATGTTGACGTTTTTATTTTTTACGAAAAAAGCCATCCCCTGCTGAGATGGCTTTGCAAAATTTTGTTAAGGTTATTTTATAATATCTCTTAACTCTAATGCTTTGATGATAGCACGATACCTGTTGATATCCTTTTTGTAAAGATATGCTAACAATGCACGACGTTTACCTACTAATTTTTGAAGAGAAAGCTGAGTAGAAAAATCTTTCTTGTTTTTCTTCAAATGCTCTGTTAAATGAGCAATACGGGCGGTAAACAATGCTACCTGGCCTTCAGCAGAACCTGTATCGGTTGCACCTTTACCGTGTTTGGCAAAAATAGTTGCCTTGTATTCGTTACTTAAATACATTACCTGAATAATATTAAAGCGGTTTATAATTGAACAATTAGCCGCAAATGTAGCATTTAGGATTGATGTATGCAAGGAAGATGAAGTATTGGTTAAAGAGATTATATTTAAAAGCCGTCTTTTACCCGGCGTATCATCTCACCATAATTATACCCGAGTGATAAAGCCTTTAATGTTCTGGAAATTCTGCTCACTTTGGTAGGTTCAGTTTTGGCGCTCTCAATCCAGTTGATAAAATAATTACGGTGTGATTTAGGGAGCTTATAAAAATGATCCAGCGCTTTAGGTTCATTATCCAGGCAATCTGATAAATACTCAGGAACCTTAACCTCGAAATCTTTATCAACTTCAATTCTTACATGCAGCATAGCTCCTTCGCTTTTCCGTATCGCTTTTCGTAATGCCTGGTTTAAAGGCATTATAAATGTGCCCTCTCCCATGGGTATTAAAGCTACACCAGCAAATTCCTGCTGATCTAACATACCTTTAGCCCTGAAGGATCTTTTATTCCCCGGAACTAATTCTTGTGCCACATCCACGGGAATATCAATATACGTCCAGCCGGTTTTCTCGCCTTTTTCAGCGAATTTTTGTATGATGGTGGTAAATTCGATCATCTCGTTAAGGATATAAAATTAATATTTTGAATTGAGTTTTAAGCTATTGATCATAATTATAGAGTTTGCAGCAGATTAAGCATATTTGCTGTATGAATGCTCTTCCCTCCTATAGTACTTTTATTAACGAATTTAAAGTGCGGCCTGATGATATTGACATGTTTAACCATGTACATAACAGCAAATATTTTGATTATGTGCTTGCCGCACGGTATGAACAGATGGAAACCTGTTATGGTATGGCCATGGAAGAATTTCTTTCCCAGGGATATGGATGGGTCGTTAGGACGGCTTTTGTAGATTATAAACGCCCTTTGGGTTTAGGTAATGTGTTTACCGTACAAACCGGAATTGAAACTATTAATACGAAAGGCTGTAGGGTAAAATTTGAGATCAGGATTAAAAAAACTAATAAAGTGGCTTGCGATGGATGGTTTGATTATGTGATGATTGATATAAAATCAGGCAAGGGAATGGCCATTTCGGAAGAAATGATTGAAAAGTATTCGATATAAAGATGAATATCTTTCCTGTTGAAAGTATAATGTAAAAGCCCCGGTAAAGCTAAAAATACCTTCCCAAATCAGTTTTGCAGGAATCTTTGGAAAGCTCATACGAACCTTACAACCTCCACGGAGAAATTGTATAATTCCATCCAGAAATGATATAATCCCCTCCAGAAACGGTATACTTCCACCTAGAAATGGTATAATCCCGTCTGGAAATGATATAATCTCATCTAGAAACGGTAACATCCGAGGATATAAAAAAGATTAAAAAAGAAAGACCCGCAAAAATTTTCACGGGTCTTTAATGAAATCTGCGGAGAGTGGGGGATTCGAACCCGCGGACCCTGTAACAGGTCAACAGTTTTCAAGACTGCCGCAATCGACCACTCTGCCAACTCTCCGGCGCAAAAGTACAAACAACATTCAATTATGCAAACATTCCATTTAATTTTTTTAAATGACTGATTGAAATGAAGAATGGAAGGATTTATTGTTTAAGCGGTTTGGGGTTTGGGATCAGTTTTAAAGTCGTTAGATACCGGATTAGTAATTTTAATGCTTCGCTTGGAGAGGTCTATGCTTGCATTTAGTTCAAATCCTATAAGAATGATTAGTGAATTTAAATAAAGCCAGATCATCACTACTATTAAGGTACCTATAGAGCCGTATAGTTTATTATAATTGCCAAAATTGTTAATGTAATAGGAAAATCCCCAAAAGGTAAAAATAGCCAGTATGGTTGCCAGCCAGGAACCAGCGCTGAAAAAGCGCCACTTTTTAGCGTTAGCCGGGCCGTAGCGATATAAAATGGCAATGGTTACAAAGTATATAGCGATTACCATGATCCAGCGGGCTATGGCAATAACATACAGCCAGAATGAGTTTTCAAAACCGGTTTTGGACTTTAAATAAGCAAAAACATACTCACTAGCGGTAATTATAGCTAAACCAAATAATAAGGCAAAAGCTATAAAGACAGTAAGGGTTAGTGCTATTAAGCGCCTTTTTAACCAGGTTCTGGTTTCTGTAATTAAAGATGATTTATTAAATGCCCGCATCAGGGTATGAACCCCATTGGTTGCAAAATATAGCGCAAGGACAAATCCGAACGAAAGCAATTTTGAATTCTGATTCTTAACAATATCAATCAGGGTACTTTCTACCGCAAGGAAAGCATTAGTTGGTAAAACTAGGGCTATCAAATTCATTAACTGATCCTGAAAATGAGGAATGGGTATATAAGGAATTAGGGTGAAAATAAAAATGATAGCCGGAAAAATGGCCAGCATAAAGGTATAAGCCAGTGATGATGCTTTATTGACTAAAGAATCTTTTGCAATTTCCTGAAAAAAGAACGTAGCGACTGTGTAAAGGGGTAAGGTACTAAAACCGGGCAGCACAATTACCTTTGTCCATTCAATAAATAAATGGTAGGGTTTAGATTTTAACAGAAATTTATGCAGCCAGGTCATCTGATATAAATCAATTAAAGAAAACAGAAACTTTATCCAGGAACTCCTGTGAAGGTAAACTTGGTTTATTTCGGTTACTATCTATAAAAGCTAAAGTAGTTTCGCCTTCATTGATGAGTTCCTGTTTTTCATTGTACAATTCATAACTAAAATGAATTCGTACAGAGGGCATTTTTTCCATAATTACTTTTATGGTTATTTCTTCATCATATAATGCGGGTTTTAAGTATTTACAGCGTAAATCCAGTACCGGCATAATAATACCGCTTTCTTCCATAGACCTGTACGTCATGCCTAAACTGCGTAACATTTCTACCCTGCCAACTTCATAAAACTGAGCATAGTTTCCGTAATACATATAACCCATTTGGTCTGTTTCAGCATATCTTACGCGTACTTTAGTAGAATGTGTAAACATTATTTTTTGATGTTTCTTTCGTTTAAAGCCTGCTGAAATTTACGGGCATTTACAAGATGTTGTGCAAAACTGGAAGCAAAATTATGGTAGCCGGAAAAATCCTCTTTAGCACACATATATATATAATCATGCTTAGCGTAATTTAAAACAGCATCTATGGCATTAATACTGGGCATAGCAATCGGGCCGGGAGGTAGGCCTGCATTGAGATAGGTATTATATGGAGATTCTTTCCGTAAATGCTTATTTAAAACCCGACGGATGGTAAAATCATTATTAGCGAATATAACGGTGGGATCTGATTCTAAACGCATTCCTTTAATGTATCTGTTCATATATAGTCCTGCAATTACAGGCATTTCTTTATCATACAAAGCTTCTCCATCTACAATGGAAGCTAAAATACTTACCTGGACGGGACTTAGTCCGATGTTTTTTGCTTTTGCTTTACGGCTATCAGTCCAGAATTTTTCATATTCTTTATGCATTTTTAAAAAGAAATTCTCCGAGGAAGTATTCCAGTATAGTTCATAGGAGTTTGGAATAAACATGCAATAAACCGTATGGGTATCAAAGCCATACTTTGCTGTAAAGGTTTCAGAATTTAGCAGGTTGATAATTGACAGTGAATCTGCCTCAATCTTTTTAGAGATCATTCCCGCGAAGGTTTCTTTTAAGCGCACATTCTGGTAAGATAATTTAACAGGTTCCTGGTTGCCAGCTTTTAACATATTAATGAATGCACGGTTACCCATGCCTTTTTTAAGATGATATTTACCCGGTTTAATTTTTTGCGGATAATCCATATTATCTGCTACAGCAAGAAAAGTTTTAAAATTTTTAACCATCCCTTTTTGCTCTATTGTTTCACTTACATCATTAAAGTTAGAACCTGTTTTTATATATAAATACTCTTCATTACCAGTAACATTGGCCACATAATACTTTGAATAATAGCTATAAGCGCCAATAAAAGCAATCAAAATTAAGAATCCTAAAACCATGCGGATTTTAGCTTTAAAATTTAATGTTTTTGATCTTTCTGAATCCATAATTCTATGATGTTAGCAAATGATAAACTCTAAGCTGCATTTAATCTGATATTCTAAATGATTATTTAGTTTTAATTAGAAATTACAATATCAATCTTAGTTCCAATACTAACTTTTTTAAGCGAATCGCTTATTGAAGGAGACTGTTTTATTATTTTAGCGCTTAAAGAATCGGAAACGCTTTTTTCATATTTAACATTACCCAAGGCTAATAATGATCCTGATAGGGCCAAACGGGCTTCACCAAGGCTTAAGCCTATCAAATTAGGAAGATCAACTTCACTGGCGCCTAAACCATTCCCTAAAACCAAATCTATTTTTGATCCTTTTGGCAATTGTTGCCCGGTTGTTATTTTACGTCCTCCAAAAGTGATAGAAGTTATCACATCTCTGGCTACATCAGAAACATAAGTAGTATCCCCTATCTTCAGTCCATAATTATTTAAAATAGCTCTTGCTTCTAAAAAGGGTTTTCCATCAATATCCGGTAATGTTATATTAGGAGCTTTACGGGTAATAATAGTTAAATAAATAGTACGGTTATTTTTAACATTTGTATTTGCATCCGGATCTTGTTCCACGACTAAACCAGGTTCCTTATCCATAATATAAACCGAATCTATTTTATACCGGAAGCCCTTTGATTCTAATAATTCAATCGCTTGTTCAATTGGAAGGCCTTTTAATTTCGGGACAGGTAAACCCTCACCATGGCGTGTATAAAAATTTAGAGAATAAAATACTATTACTAAAGAAATAATTACAAGGAATATGGCAATTATTAAGTTTTTAGCAAATGCCCGTGTACCCAGATATTTAAAAAATCTACCCATTCTTCTTTTTTATAATTTTTAGTGTTTATTTGCTTATTAAAAATTGATCTTCTTATACTTAATGCGTGTTATTCCTAGTAAAGGGAGGAATATGCATTTAAAATTCAAACTTAATTTAAAATTTACGATTTTGGAAGATAATAATTACTTGATGTTGAATTTCAAGTATTTTTAAAATTATATTTGGGCTTATGAAAAAGACCATTGCTTTAGTTACCGGAGGCTTTACCCGTGAATCTGTGATTTCATTACAAAGCGCAGAAGTTATTGAACAAAATTTAGATACTGAAAAGTTTGAAGTATATAAGATTATTATCAATCGTGATACCTGGTTTTATGAAGATAAATTGGGAGATAAACACGAAGTTGACCGTAACCACTTTACTTTAACTATTAATGATAAACTAATTAAATTTGATAGTGTATTTATAGGATTACATGGTTCGCCAGGCGAAGATGGCAAACTCCAAGGCTACTTTGATATGCTAAACCTGCCTTATAATACTTGCGATGCATCAACATCGGCAATAACAATGAACAAAGCCTATACTAAAGCTATTGTTGCAGACATAGAAAACCTCAATATCGCCCGTTCTAAACAACTGTTCTCAAATAACCCAGATAATGAAAATCATATTATTAATAGCCTCAAACTCCCCTATTTTGTAAAACCGAATAGTGGCGGGAGCAGCATTGGCATGACCAAAGTTAAATCTGCTGGCGAATTAAAAGAAGCTTTAAACAAAGCTTTTCAGGAAGATACACAGATATTAGTAGAGGAGTTTGTGAAAGGCCGGGAATTTACCATAGGCGTTTATAAAGGTAAAGATGGGATTATGGTATTACCAGCCACAGAAATAATCAGCTCTAAAGAGTTTTTTGATTTTGAGGCTAAGTATACCCCAGGTGTTTCTGAGGAAATAACTCCCGGGCGAATGAATGAAGAGGAGGAAAACATGGTAAATTCTATTGTTAAGCAAGTTTACCAAAAATTGAACTGTAGAGGTGTAGTACGAATTGATTACTTTTTAGAAGAGGAAACAGGTAAATTCTATTTTATTGAAATTAATACCGTCCCCGGACAATCACAAAATAGCATCATACCAAAACAAGTAAGATCTATTGGCCGAACTATTAAAGATTTTTATACCGAATTAATTGATGTGAGTTTAGCATAATAAACTTCTTAGTATCTGCGATAATTCTTTTGATTTATTAACCGTCATCAAATG
>JBASZP010000080.1:0-1711 GCA_049660965.1 Daejeonella sp.
ATCCTCTAGTGAGGCCCGAGTCTTTCCTGACCATGTAACAGGCTTTTCTTTCAGTAATTTTGAGAATAATTCAATTTTCTCTTCAAAAAGTAGTTCGTAATCTGACATTTCATAGCCAAACAAAGGAAATGATTCTGTAAATGAGCCACGACCTAAAATTACTTGAGCACGACCGTTTGAGAGCGCGTCTAAGGTCGCAAAGCGCTCAAATACGCGCACTGGGTCATCTGAACTCAGTACGGTCACACCAGAGGCCAATTTAATATTCTTTGTTTGTGTCGCAATGCCAGCTAACACCGTTTCAGGGCTAGAGATAGAAAAGTCAGGACGATGGTGCTCGCCTAACGCGATGACATCAATACCCAGCTTATCTGCAAGAATTGCTTCCTTTACTACCTGCCTAATTGCTTCGGCATGCGTAAATAAATTGCCCTCTTCGTCTACCGGTATATCACCAAACGAATCAAGTCCAAATTGGATTTTTTCTATTTCACTTTGTTTCATGGATCACCACTTTACTGTCATTAAATTAAATACTATAAAAAGTATAGCAAATAATTTATGTGCATACTATAGCTACCCAGCGCAAAATTAATCAAGGTCACCATCTGCGTCGTATGCTTCGTTGTCCTTGATAATAATTATCCGCTCAACAGGGTCTATTTTCTCCATATGAACATAATAGAATACCCATTCTTGCATATCTGTATAAAATTTAACATTCAAGAAAAAAGATTCAGGATATATTTATAGGAAGCATTAAAAGGATATCGATATGGATAAAAAGTTCAGAGATTCAGGCAAAGTTTATGTAAAGGTTTTTTGGAAGACTGCTCTTATCGTTAGTATTATCTTTAGCATCGTTGGAACGATAGTGCTAAATCTAATCCTTAATCATTAAGTGTCATCGATGCATCATCTTAATAGCAAACAACGGATGGTTCATCTAGTTTCAATCATAGTATGGTAATTTTACGGGTTTATTATTGTCGTAATGTTTAATTCATCGGAAGGTTCAGGCGTTGAATTTTTCTTCCTGACAACATTATAGTCCGGAGTCTCTAAAATGACATTTTCTATTTGATCAATTTGATGATTAGGTATAACAATGAATGTATTCCGATCCTCGTGTATCTCACTATATTCACTTAGTAGCATTGGAATACGCATCGAGCAGTTCTCGTTTGAGCATTCGCATTTAAAACGAAGTAGTAGATCTTCATCTCGAATAAGATGTATGTTTCCATCTTCAATGTGCATTGCATCGAGGGCAGTTAAGTCATCGCCCACCTTTTCATTTATGCGTCGAAAAATCATTTCATTTTCAATTTGACGGCGCTCAGCATCTGATATACTCATGAACTTACTATATCAAAACACCAAAATGTAGACTAGTTTTCTCACTAGCGGATAGGATATGTATTCCAGTTTGGATGTTGAGTCTGTGTATTCCTCCGAGAATGGATGTTTAATAGAGTTAATTTCAGTAATATTAAAATCACCGACAATAATTCCCCTCTCATTCTTGCCCCTTAGTTATCGATAAGGTTTCTTCTAGCTGCTCATCAAAATAATCATTATTAGAGAAATGAACATTTGTAAACTCCCCATGTTTGGAAGCCTCTCGTGAATTAGTTACAAACTTTTGTTAACTCTCAGACCCGAGCGAGTTATTGATTCAATCAATGCAGTCAACTTAGCAATTGAAACG
>JBASZP010000081.1:0-2259 GCA_049660965.1 Daejeonella sp.
GGATTGGATTTTAAAAAATCCAGTTATCTAAGGTTCGAGTTGTAGTGGGTTTTTAAATTAAAGGTGATATGAAGGTTTTGGCGATTTAATGAAGAACGCATTCAAGGTGAGAGTTATTTTATTTTTATTGGAATCATCATATCATTGTTTATTTTCCACACTTCGTCATATATCGATTTGTATTTAATCTCTACAAGTACATTAGGATCGCTAAAAATTTTTATCAAAGAATCGCCTGTGCGTCTATCAAGTGCTGTTAATAGATCAATAAAATCTCCTGGACCAATTATCTGTCCTGGATTGATATTTGTGTAAGTATATTTCAGGCTATCAGAGTATGGCAGATTTAGCCTTTTTAGAAACATAAATGGATCTTCATTATGTTGTATACCATTTTGAATTATTTTCACCTCCGTTATAAAACCTGGTCCAAGACCGTCATTTTTTATTCTAAACTTATAGTTGTCTGTATACATTCCGTAATTTCCGATATTTAAGTAAGGGAGAACAGAAGCATACTGCTGTCTTCGTGTAAGATGGATTTCAAATAATAGAATTAGCAGGGTGCTGACACTTACAAACATTGAAGTTAGCCCGATTACTTTACCGCTAGTGATTTTCATAGCTATGTTTTTAAGGTTCTACTTTATCATCATGTTTTTTCCAACTCGTGGGTGAAGAACACCCACGAGGGCGAGGAGAAGTTGTTAGTTGCGGATTGGATTTTAAAAAATCCAGTTATCTAAGGTTCGACATTATAAATGTCGAACAGCAAGGATAGTGCTTCGTCAGGACTCCTACTTTGTCGAGTTCCATTTTGGATAATCAATCAAGTTAATTAGTTCTTCAAAAGTAATTCTGGTGTTTGTCTTTAAATCGTCAATGTCAGGCTTCTTAGCACTAAATCTTTTACTGTGCACACTTGAGTCAGCCAGAAGCTTAATTTTTGGTAAATTTTCCTTGACAATTTTTGACAATTTCCAAGTGGGTTCATTAGTGACCGCTTTAATCAGTTCGCTCAACTGGAAATAGTCGTTGTTTGCGTTTCGAATTTTTGCGTGCAATCCTCTGCTCTCATACAACTCAATAATTAAAGTCTCTGTTATCTTTCGCAACAGAAACAAGCAGGAGTTAAATAAAGAATAGTCGTAACAACAACTTGCTTCGGTCGAATATTCTACGAGGTAACCTCTTGTATTGCTAAAAATAGAAAGGGGAAAAAGAGAGTTTGATGGCTGGAGCTCGACAACAACCTCTAATTCTGTCTCTATTTCGTCTCGCAACGTTGACAATAGAACAAACCCACCTTGACGTTTTATAAATTGTTGATTCTTTCCCTTTTTAGACAACCGGTTTAAGAACGTTGGTATATTCGAGTATGGGTTTAAATTGAGTGACTCGAAACAAGACTGAATGTCCTTAGCTTTTATTGAGGGAAATTCCTTCTCTACCTGGAGATGATAGACAAAGTATTTTATTTGACTACCTGCATCTAACTTTTTAAAGTCTTTAATCTTAGATGTGAATTTTAGTACCTCGCTCATTTAGCTGTCTTCGGAAGTTTGGTTAACACATAAGAATCACCAATGGAGGACAATTTTACTTTCCCATCCTGAGCATTTGATACCCATCTAAACTTTGCGCCTTTCATATTTACCAAAACCTGCTCAAGCGCTGATGGCACTTTTGAACAAATACTTAGTAAATAGTTTACTTCCTCAATTGAAACATCTGACTTATCAGTATTATCCACGTACCATTTCATAACTACTAACACCTCTTCATTTTGGGTCTTAGGTGCCTTCTCCGTGAAGAATTTGTTTAAATTCTGAATTTGATCAGCCTTTAGTGCCAGATCTACAAATTGCACAGAATTGGTTGCCTTCTTTTTTTCCCTCCCTGATTTATCGTCTTTTACGATCGGATTTTCTTTTTTATTCTTTTCCCTTTTAACTGATTTTGACAATGAATTACCAGCCAATATTTGCAAACAATAGTCAATCCCTTTTTGCTTGATCAAATACTCAGTATCGTTATGCAATTTAAAATATTCCTTATTTAATAATGTTTTGACGTTATTCGTCAGATTGTTCATTCTGCTATCATTTTTTCTCCCTGTTGACTCATATAGGGCTCTGATGTCCTTATCTGTAAATGTCTTCTCTCCAAATTCAGAGGAATAATACGCATAAACTAAAATCCAATCTGATTCTGTTTTTGGAAGGTCCCGTTTTACGACTTCCTTCAACACAGGAATGT
>JBASZP010000082.1:0-1519 GCA_049660965.1 Daejeonella sp.
TCGCTCAGGCCCATTACCAATAACGTTTGGCGGCTTTGCGAAGGTGGGGTTTAGAAAGTACCATAGTTCAAATTTAGCACAAAAGTTCATAGAAAGAACAAATGTTTAATTTAGCACAATAGCCCCACTTTCGCAAAACCGTTGTTAGGTGCAGTTTTTTTTTAATATTGTTGTAACCATTGTTTTAGGTTCTCATAATCTTTTAGTTCAACTTTCCCTTTTAGTTCATTTGCCACTTCCTGAGCTGGTTTAGTAAATGTACTTGTTGTCACGATAATACTCTTTGCTGGTTCTCTTAACATATGAACTCCGGCTACTTGTCGAACAATTTCAACACTAACCTTGTTGTCAGGTGCATACCTTTTGCATTCTACTAATATTAGAATACTTGTAAGTGAATTTTTTATTTGAGCTATTATATCACTTCCGCCATCTCTAGTTGCCTGTGTTATTTGCACTGACAAACCCATGTCTTCTAAAATACTTGCAACCAATTCTTCAAATTTTCTTGAGGTTAATTCATAAAGTTTTTCTGGGTGTTTTTTAAGATATTTTTTAACCTCTTCATTTATGTCTGTTATGATTATACTTTGTTCAGTTTTTTCTATTTTTTCATCTTCTGAATAAAGTTCTTCTCTAAATTCTCCTGTTATACTTAATTCATTTAACTTGTTTACAACTTGTATTTCTGCTTCATTTTGAGTTTTAATTGACACTCCTAGATCAATAGCCGTAAATTCATTATTTTCATTTTTCGCAAGAATAACAAATGACCAGTCTTTGTCAAATCTATCATTTATGATTGTTGCAATTAGGTTGTTTTCCTTTTCTTCATACCAACTTTCTTCTGTTCCTAATGAACTTGCCATTGGGCTTTTTAAAACATTGTATTTGTAAAAATGTTCTTCAGATATTTTATTAACTGCCATAATTACTTATTGGTTATTTCGGTTTTTTAAAATTGCACCTAACGTTCCGTGCGTAGAAGCAGGCAGGGAAATCAAAGCTACACAGTTTAAATTAAGATCCAAAAGATGAAAAAAGAAAAGAAGAAAGAAAAGCTACTCAGCCCTGCTTGCTTTCTACGCACTGTTAGCAGCAGTTCCTTATTCTAGATTTATAACAAGCTCATTATAATTAATTGTAATCCAGTCATCTACTTTTTCTACTGTAACAATACTTAATATTTTATCATCCAAATTTTCTACATCATCTGCAATTCCTGTTCGATCCAAAAAGTCCTCCCAATTTTCGTCTCTTCCGTCATCTGTTTTTTTGAATACGTATGAGAATTGTATTAAAATTTCCGTTATATCATGCAACCCAAAATATTTAAGCGTTGTTATATATTTTTCAAACTTGTCATTGTCCCCAATGCTATTATATAGAAAGGAAGTTATTCCGCCCATTTCTAATGAGTATAATAAGTCAATATAGTTATAAAGGCACAGTTGTTTTTCATTTAATATACCCAAACCTTGATTTATTCCTAGGTCATAAAGTTCATACCATATTTCGG
>JBASZP010000083.1:0-7899 GCA_049660965.1 Daejeonella sp.
AAGATAATATGCAGACTGATAATTGACAAATATTTAGTCTACTTTTTATAACTTTTTCTCCCGATTTTCAGCTTCTTGTTTTATACTTGTAAAAATGAAAATGATGGAGTTGTGCAACATGCACAGCAGTTAAGCGCTATTGCTGGTTTTGTTGCAGTTGTACCTGCCCATCGGGATTTATACCCCCTTATCAGGATTTATAATCCCGATGCAATAAAAAAGAATTTTCAATCCCATAAAAAAGTATCTTAAAACACATAAAACGCTGTTATTCATAAATTTCAGCTATCATCATTTATGCAGAAGATCTGTTCTTCATCGTGTAAATAAATCTCTATTTGTAACTATAGTACACTATAATGCAATTATAGTGTATAAGCAGAGTATAAACTAAAAGATACCTTTAGTCGATCCAATTTACGGCTGGTTAGTAAAACACACTAATCATTTTAAACTGATAAATTAATAAAATCTCATCATTTAAATTAAAGTAATGGACTATACAAATAGTGTATAGGCAGTTCTTATTTTAATTTAATGTTTTTTAGAACTTTTTAATATTTATATAATAATTATGAGCAACACTTTTACGTTTATTAATCGTTCCATTCCCGGTAAAATTTTGCTGAGGATAAAATTCTCATTATGCTTGATTCTGATAGCATTTATAGAGGTGTCAGCGACAGTTCCTTCCAAAGAAAAATGGTCAGTTGCAAGTATTGATATCAAAGTTTCCGGAAAAATAACATCTGCTTTAGACGGCCCTTTACCTGGTGCCACTGTAGCAGTTAAGAATACTAATATCATAACATCTACTGATGCTAATGGAGACTTTACGCTAGTTGTACCAGATGATGCTGTATTGATTATTAGTTATATTGGGTTTGAAAAACAGGAAGTAGCAGTAGCGGGCAAAACTCAATTACAAATTATGTTAGAGCCAGTTAAAAGTGCTTTAAGTGAAGTTGTTGTGCTGGGTTATACTACGCAAAAGAAATCTTCTATAACAGGTGCAGTTAGCACTGTTAATATGGCTGATTTAACAAAAACAAGAATAGTAGATGTTGCACAAGCCTTGCAAGGACAAGTAGCTGGTGTTTTTGTTGCAGCCAATACAGGTGCACCAGGCGATGGAATTAAAGTAAGAATTAGAGGTGAAGGCACACTAGGTAATAATGATGTATTATATGTAGTTGATGGCATTTCAACCCGTGATATTTCTTTCCTGAATCAGTCAGATGTAAAATCAATAACCGTATTAAAAGATGCTTCGTCTACTGCTATTTATGGTTCCAGAGCCTCTGGTGGTGTAGTAGTAATTACTACCAATAGCGGAAAAATAGGTAAAATGAATATTGACCTTGATTATTCTTCTGGCCTATATAATGCTACCAATCTGCCTGAAATGTTAAATACAGATCAATATTTAACGGTAAAAGATAAAGCCTGGCATAATACTATTGGAAATTCAGCTATTGATATTAGCCCTTATGCAGCAGATAAAAGTAAAACAGATTTGGCTAATACTAATTGGTTAAATGAATTGTTTACCACTGGAAAATCCCAAAATTTTCAGGCTTCTGCAAGTGGTGGTAACGATCAAGTACAATATTTAATTTCAACCGGCTATTTTGCTCAGGATGGTATTGTAGAATCTGATCATGATAAATACCAACGCTTCAATTTAAGGACAAATGTTAATGCTAATGTTTCAGAACGTTTTACAGTAGGCACAAATCTTCAGATGACCTATGCAAAACAAGATAAAATTGCTTCTAGTGGTGAAAGTGTTATTCGCTATGCTGTATTAAGGGCTCCCGTTCTATCTGTTTATAAGAGCGTGACTGATCCAACTTATTCTGCGGCTAATCCATATACAGATTTGCCTTTTTATCTCAATAATAATAGTAATGGAGGGTGGTCTAAAAACTATGAATTTGTTGGTAATCCTCTTGCTTTTGTAAATTTTACAGATGATACCCGGAATAATTACCAAACATTTGGAAATATATTTGGGGAATATGCTTTCTTAAAAGATAAAGCTTTAAAATTCAAGTCTATTGTTGGAGCTGATCTTAATTTTTCTCACAATAAAAAATTTGCAGAAAATTTTGGAGATGATAATGACAATGACCCCGCAGAGCTTTATCCAGGTTTAGGACGCAATAACAAACCAAATAATTTGGATGAAAATAGAGGCGAAGCAATGACCTTTACTTTTACTAATACCTTAAACTATGCCAAAACTTTAAATAAACACAGTATTAATGCTGTATTAGGAACAGAATATGTTAGTTATAACACTTCTGGAATTGGTGGAAGCAGACAGAACTTTGATAATGCAACTAATCCGTTTAGATACCTTGATTATGGCAATGCATCAAACCAGGGTAGCGCAGGATCTGCAACTAACTGGAATTTACTATCCTTTTTTGCTTCAGAAACTTATGGCTACCAGAGTAAATATTTCTTAACCTCTACCTTAAGGGCAGATGCCTCAAGCCGCTTTGGACCAAATAATAAATGGGGCTATTTCCCTTCTGTTTCCGCTGGTTGGAAAATTTCTAATGAAGAGTTTATGAAAAGTTTTGATTGGTTGTCTAATTTTCAATTAAGAACCAGTTGGGGTAAATCGGGAAATCAGGAAATACCTAATTATGCCTATGAAACAATAGTTACTCAAGTAGGTGGTGTTGTAAATATAAAACGTTATGGAAACCCTGATTTAAAATGGGAAACTACTGCACAAACCAATTTTGGTTTGGATATGGCGGTATTAAATAATAAGCTTTCTTTCTCTGCAGATTACTTCATTAAAAAAACGAGTGATATTATATTAGCCGTAGGGTTACCAGCCGTTTCTGTTGGGGTGATTGATAGAACCTTTATCAATGCCGGAGAAGTAAGCAACGAGGGGTTCGAATTTGGTGTTAATTACAGAAACAATGATCATCCCTTTAAGTATGGGGTAAATGCAAACCTTGCAACCCTTACCAACAAGGTGGAGAAGTTATATACATTTTTGCCAAATATTATAGATGATGCAACACATACAAAAACTGAGGTTGGGCAACCCATTAGTTCATACTTTGGTTATGTATTTGATGGTATTTACCAGAATACTGCAGAAGTAACCAGCCATTTGTTTACAAATGCAAATGGCACCCAGCCTGGAGATATAAAATTTAAAGATTTGAATAGCGATGGGCAAATCAATGCTAATGATAGAGCTATTATTGGTAATCCCATCCCGAAAATCACTTATGGTTTTTCCTTTTCATCAGAGTACAAGAATTTTGACTTTTCCTTTTTGATGCAGGGCGTACAAGATGTTGACCGTTATAATGATATGAAACAAATTCTCAATTACGATACCCGCCCATTCAACTCTACCACAGACGTTTTAAATAGTTGGACTGGTGAGGGAACGAGCAATACAATTCCACGTCTTACTTTTAACAACAATGGCGGCGGTAACGTTTCCAGTGTTTTTGTAGAAGATGCCTCGTACCTGAGACTTAAAAATGTTGAGTTAGGTTATACTTTTATTAGCACTCGCATCGGGGTTAAAAATTTACGCCTTTACGTATCCGGACAAAATGTATTTACAGTAACTAAATATACCGGGTTAGATCCAGAATCTACCTCATTGATAGATAAAGGAACTTATCCCCAATCCAAGGCATTTATTTTTGGAATAAAAGTCAAATTATAATTGTTTACTTTAAATTTAAAATCATGAAAATAATATATAAAATAGGACTCATTGTAGCAATTTCATCTTTCGCAGGTTGCAAAAAACAATTAACCACAGAACCTGTCGGTTTACTGACTTTAGACCAAGTGAACGCTACTCCAACCCTTAACACGGTAGAAACTTCTGTAAGTTCATCCTATCAGTTGCTTAGCAGTAAACTAAATATACTTGCAGAATGGGATTGGGGTGGAGGTCTTGTATTTCAAAATGATTACATCATGCAAGACATTGCATCGGATGATATGGAAAAAAAATGGAATGCAGATGGTGATCAACCCTGGATAGATGATATAAATAACTTCACATTCACATCTACCAATGGTGGTCCCAATGGCTTGTGGAAATACGATTATGAAGGGATAAAAAGATTAAATATCGCCATTAGTTTTTTAACCCGAACAGATATAGAAACCGTTACGGGAATCAGTAATGCCCGAAAAAACCAATTACTTGGTGAAGCCTATTTCTTAAGGTCTTACTATTATTTCAATCTGGTTACAAATTTTGGAGATGTTCCCTTGATTTTGACACCAGTAAAAACATTTCAAGAAGCTTTTGACGTAGCTGTAAGAGCTAATAAAACTGTGGTATGGGATAGAATAAAAGCCGACTTAATAACAGCAAAAACGTTGTTGCCAAATACTAAATATTCTTCTGCTACCGAAAAATGGAGAGTTAGTAAAGGAGCTGTTATTGCATTACAAGCTAAAGCTGCTTTATATACCGAAAAATGGACAGACGTAGTAACTTTGGTATCAGAATTAGAAGCACTGGGATTTTACAGCCTCAATGCAAATTACTTTGATAGTTTTAGTGTTAATTCAGAGTATACTGATAACGAAGTTATCTTTTCATATGATCATCAAACTAACCAGACACCAAGAAATGGCAATGGTATTTGTGCACCTTTAGGATGGGGATTCTTTGCACCCAGTACCAGTTTTCTTAATGCTTTTGAAGCCAATGACCCTAGAAGATTATATACTGTAGATGTTTCAACTCAAAATGTAAATAAACTGCTGGGTACTTTAGATGGTACCAATAAAGGAAATGACGATGCCCCTACTAATAAAGTATATATCCGAATGGCTGATGTACTACTATGGAAAGCAGAAGCATATAACGAGACCGGAAATTATGCAGGTGCAATAGTTATTATTAATCAGATAAGAGAGAGAGCAAGAACTACCATAACTGCTATGGGAGGAGTACCACCAGTGGGAACATTGCCAGATAGACCAGCTTCTACTGATCAAGCTATCATAAAGGAATGGGTTGTGTCCGAAAGAAGAGTAGAACTTGGTTTCGAATCTCAAAGGATGGCTGATTTAAAAAGATGGAAAACTGCAAAAGCAGTGATGGTATCAGCAGGAAAAAACTTCCAAGACAAACACTATTTATATCCAATTCCTCAAAGTGAAATTGATGCATCTGCTGGTACTTTAACACAAAATTCCGGCTATTAATCCATTTATATTAAGGGTTAACTCAAGATTATATAATTGAGTTAACCCTTCTTGTATAAATAAATGCAGAATTAAGATTTAATATTCTACGTGTTATTTTAGTTAATACGGATATATTAAATCTCATTATTTAATTATCTAATAATCATTCATTTTAATGAAAGATATTGCCAAACGTTTTACAGAAAACCCCCTATTATCTCCTGCAGATTTAAATGCAAGCGGCGAAGGATTACAAATTATGTGTCTTTTAAATCCGGGTGTGTTTCAATATGAAAATAAAACCTGGTTAATAGTACGTGTTGCAGAAAGGCCCGAACAAAAGGAAGGCATCATTTCCTTCCCGATATTAACTGCAAAAGGCACAGAAATTATAGAAATAGCGCTAAATGATCCAGATCTGAATGCAAGCGATCCGCGGGTAATCAATTATAAAGGAGTAGATTATTTAACCACACTTTCTCATTTAAGATTACTTTGCAGTGATGATGGAATTCGTTTTTATGAACCGGAAGGCTATCAGTCATTATACGGCGAAGGTGTTTTACAAAGCTTTGGTGTAGAAGATTGCCGCGTTACCTGCATCGGAAATAAGTATTATCTCACGTTTACCGCTGTTTCTGATAATGGGGTAGGTGTAGGTTTACGTACCACCAGCGATTGGAAAAACTTTGAATCTCACGGAATGATCCTGCCGCCACATAATAAGGATTGCGCCATTTTTGAAGAGAAGATTAACGGAAAATTTTATGCCTTGCATCGTCCGAGCAGTGTAGATATTGGCGGTAATTATATCTGGTTAACCGAATCTCCGGATGGCATTCACTGGGGAAATCATCAATGCATTATAAGAACCCGCAAAAACTCCTGGGATAGTGCCCGGGTTGGCGCAGGTGCATCTCCCATAAAAACCGATAAAGGCTGGCTAGAAATTTATCATGGAGCAAACGAACAGCATCAATATTGTTTAGGCGCTTTCCTGTTAGATTTAAATGATCCTTCAAAAGTGATCAGCAGAACAGAACAACCCATTATGGTTCCAACCACCACATATGAATTAAGTGGATTCTTCGGAAATGTAGTATTTACAAACGGACACCTAGTAAATCCGGATGGAGATACAGTTACTATTTATTATGGTGCTTCTGATGAGTTTGTTTGCGGAGCCAATTTTTCAATAAAAGAAATACTCTCGTTGCTAAAATAACAGATGATGTACAAAAAATCAGATATACCAAAACTAATCCCAATGCTCTCAAGTACTAATTCTATAAAGCCATGCTTAATAAACTAAAAACCGAAATAGCTCATTTTAAGAGCCAACCGCATAATTTCCGTATCCTGATTATGACCAACCTGGTTTATGCCATTGTTTTACCGGTGATTGATATTTTTGTTGCGGCCTATATTATGCGTAATTCTAACGATCCTTCCAAAGTGGTGATTTATCAATTAACCATTTATACCGGTATTCCGCTTACGTTTTTATTAAATGGATTTCTGTTAAAACATTTTAATATTCGTTACCTGTATTCTGCCGGGATGATGCTGAGCGGAGTTTCTATGGTCATTATGATGTCCTTAAAAACCCTGGATCTGATGGGGCTTGGTATTGCAGGAATAACAATGGGAATGTCATTTGGATTTTATTGGGCTAATCGTGATTATTTAGCGTTAGCCATCACCAATGATGGTAACCGGAATTATTATTATGGCTTGGAAACATTCTTTTATACCATTATTGCGGTCATCATTCCTGTGGCCATTGGCTGGATTATTGAAACCCAGAAAGGTGATGCAAACATTCATACGGCTTATTTATTTATAACCGGGGTGGTGTTTATTATCACTGTCCTGGCTTCCATTGTTTGTTTTAAATCCACATTTAAAAATCCGGAACAAAAGCAATTTATATTTTTTAAATTTCATGCTTTATGGCATAAACTATTATTTCTGGCAGGATTAAAAGGATTGGTGCAAGGATTCTTAGTAACAGCTCCCGCAATGCTCATTATGATACTATTGGGAAAAGAAGGCGCTTTAGGAACCGCACAATCTGCAGGAGCTATTATTGCTGCAGTAATGATGTATATAGTAGGCCGTTTATCTAAACCGGAACATCGTTTAAAAATATTTTCAGCCGGATTAATCTTATTTGCTGTTGCTGCAGTTATAAATGGCGTATTATTTAGCCAGGTTGGCGTTATTTTATTCATGCTTTTCCTGCTGGTTGCCAAGCCATTAATGGATCTGGCCTATTTCCCCATTCAATTTAATGTAATTGATGTGTTATCCAAAAAAGAAAAAAGAGGTGAATTTGCATATATCTTAAATCACGAAGCAGGCTTATATGTTGGTCGCTTTTTAGGAGCCGGAACTTTCCTGTTATTAGCTCACCTTTTTTCTGTTGAGATCGCCTTGCGATATGCTATTGTTATTGTTGCCGTATTACAATTGAGTTCTATTACAGTAGCAAAAAAGATCATTCAGGAATCTAAAGAACTTGCAGAGGGAAACGAAGAAGTAAGCACAGAGAAGGTTACAGGCCTGATAAGTGAAGTACTGGTTTAAAAAAGCCCCTCCTAAATCCTCCCCGGTAGGGAGGACTTTCCTGTCTGCTGCTCCCCTCTTTTCCGGAGAGGGGCTGGGGGTGAGGCCTTTAACGAAGCATGATAA
>JBASZP010000084.1:0-3642 GCA_049660965.1 Daejeonella sp.
GGTTTCAATACACACAAGGTTTTTCTCCTCAAATTGTTGACTACTACTTAGACAGATGGAATTGCAAACGAAATGAAGTTTTCCTAGACCCATTTGTTGGTTCAGGAACAAGTTTGTTGCAGTGCCAGGCAAGAGGAATAAAATCATATGGTTGGGACATTTCGCCATTGTCAATTTTTCTGAGTAAAGTAAAAACTACTACTGTTGATTTGAAAAAAGTAAACAGGATGCTTGAACAACTTTACAACAGATTCAAGGAAAGCAAAAAGCACACTCTGACAATTCCTTCTGAACTGAAAGAACATTTTGAAAAGGTTTTTAGCCAAGCCATATTGGAACAGCTTTCAGAATTTCAAAACTGGTTTATTGAACAAAAGGAATCAGCAGAACTAAATTTTATTCTTTGTGCAGCATTGTCAACTTTAGAAGAAGTGAGCAACATTCGTAAGCACGGATCTCATTACCGGTTTATGAACAATGACAATGTTGGAGTAAACAAAAAGCTTTCGTTTGAAGGTTTGAGCTTCATTCGTTCTTTCAAAACCAAAATCAAAAATCAAATAGCGGAACATTCTGCAATCAAAGAATCTCCAACTGCAACCGTGTATAATGCTGATGCAAGAAATTCAAAACTGAAAAGAAATGTAAAGGCAGATTGGGTGATTACTTCACCGCCTTACCTCAATCGCAACAACTACATTGCTCAATCAAAAACAGAAATGTTTTTTGGCGGGCTTCTGAAATCATTTAACGAATACCGAGACCTCACGAAAAGAACATTGCGTTCTCATGTGGAAGCTGAGAGTATAAACACCGAAACTTATCATGACAATTCAATAGATGAAATTGTAAACCTTGTGAGCCACATGGGAGAATCTTACAAAGGAGTTTCGGAAATGATTCACGGTTATTTTGAAGATATGAATTCCGTTCTGAACAATTTAGTAAACTCAACAAAAGTAAATTGCAAAATCGCTTTTGTAGTTGGTTGTTCAAGATGGTCAGGTGTTGTTGTACCGACTGATTTACTAATAGCAAAAATTGCAGAACAAACTGGAAAGTATGAACTTGAACAGATTGAAGTTGTCCGTTACAAAGGCAATGCACCGCAGCAGATGGCAAGATTTGGAAGATACCCCGTAAGAGAATCTGTTGTAATCCTAAAAAGAATTTAACCGTGAAGTTTACAAAGGAATTATATCTCAAACCAAAGGTTCACAACGGAAACAAGTTTTACAGTTCGTTTGTAAACGAACCTGCATTAGCAAAGGATGTTGCTTTTAGTGGGGCAATGAAACTACCAAGGCACAGGTGGTTTTATTACAAGCCAGGGTTCTCACCAAAACTTGTTGACTTTATTCTTGAAAAATATTCTCCACCGGTAAAAACTTTGGTTGACCCTTTTTGCGGAGTTGGAACTTCTGTAATTGCATCTGCATGCAATCACGGCTTCAAAGCTCATGGCTTTGACATATCACCATTAGTAATTGAAATTTCAAAAGCAAAAGTTTCAAAGCCATCACCAACAAAAATCAATCAGGCCCTAAATAAAATTAACTTTTCAAAAAAATATAAAAACGGAATTGATGAATACTATTTGAAAAAATCTTTTGATGATGATGTTTTGCGACAACTATTCAATATCAAAAATGAAATAGAAAAATATTTCAAAAAACATTCTGATGAAGAACGGTTTTTGAGTTTATGCCTAACCAGCATTTTTCACGAATTTGCACATGCGAGAAGGGACGGAGGTTTTCTTCGCTTTATAAAAAATGAAAGCATTCCGAATGTTGAGAAACGATTCAAGGAAGTGGTGTCAGATTTTTTGAATGATGTTGTAAATGAAAACAGTTCTCTGTTTAGCAATAATGGACACACATTTCAAAATGTCCAGTTTGAAATAGGTGATGCGAGAAGCATAAAAATGAAAGCAAACTCCACGGGAGTTGTTTTGACTTCTCCGCCCTATTTGAACCGTTACGACTACACAAGAATTTACGCTTTGGAAATGGCTTTAATCGGTTTGACCGACAACGATGTAAAAGCAATCCGAAAAAATACTTTGAAGTCGCATGTAGAAGCCAAGCATAAAGTATTTCCAAAATTGAAGAGTGAATTGCTTGACAAGTTGATGGATAAAATCAATCATTCAACATTGACGAATGCAAATATCCCTGAAATGATTCTTGGATATTTTCACGACCTTGCATGGAATCTTTCAGAGTGCAACAGAATTCTAAAGAAAAACGGAATTGCTGCTTTTGTAGTTGGCAACTGTAGATTTTCTGGACATCATGTAGAGGTTGATTCAATTATTGCCGAAATTGGTTCTAACATCGGGCTGACACTTGAAGATATTTTGGTTGCAAAAGCCCGTGGTTCATCAGTTCAACAAGTTCACAAATACGGAGAAATTCCTCTGAGGGAAAGTATCGTAGTTTTTAAAAAATAGTATGGCGACAAAGAAAATAAAAAAAGCAAACAAGCATAAAGCGTATGCTGCTCAATCCAAATCACTGAAAACTTCAAATGTGATTGGGCAGAGCATTGAAGAAATTGTAATGAAGCTGACAGGAGGAAAAAGTGAAAGACTTTTCTATGAAGATAATCTTGGACCGAAGAAAAGGTTTGGCGCTGACTTGCAAACAGATTGTGTTCTTACAGACAAAGACGATTCAAAAGTTATTCTTTCAATCACACATACGAAACCCGATTCAAGAGGACACAGCAACGAAAATAAATTTCAACTGAAACTTGGAGAGTTATGGTTATTCAAGACCTATGACCCAACTATAAGAATTGCCATTGTGGTTGGCGGTAAGAATGAAGATTGGTTGCCTTGGTGTTTGGAGGCATTTAAACTTTTCTTTGATGCCGCAATTTTTCAGTGGGAAGATGATTTCCAAAAGAAAATTCTCAATTGGAATAAAATCAAACACAAGCATGTTGAACTATGGAATTTTGAAAAGAAAATCAGGCAGAAAAACACAGCAAGAATACCGAAGAAAATTTCCGTTCCCGACAGTTTTTTGAGAGAAAATATTTTCAACAAAGTAGTTAGTAAATACTTTCAAAAAGTTGACAGCCCAAGCGAAATTGAAAACGATATTCTGAAACGCTGTATGACCGTTGCTCACAAAAATAACAATGCTGAATGGGTTCATTTCAGAAAAAGCAAAAACTCAGGAATGAGTTTAGCCAATTTTTGGGAGAAGAGAAGTTTTTTCAACCCTTCAGAATCATCAGTTGACCTAACTCTTTCAAGAATGGGAAATCACTATTTGGGAGGAATTGCAACCGATGTTCTTGTAGAAAACTTTATGTCTCGTTTAGCAAAGATTAAAGGCAAATACGAGGAGTTCAACAGAACAAAAATGTCAGAAGATTTTGTGTTGAAAGGAATTGATAAGAACGATGTAAGTCATTTGGTTTACATTCAATGTAAAAGTTCAGGAGGCGGACTTGAAAGGCACGGAAAGAATATTCAGAACAGAGCAAAGGAGCAAATCGCAAGAGGGCTTCTTTATCGGGCAGACCTTCAACTCAATTCCAAAGACAGTTCATACAAACTTGTTACAAAAGAGCAGGACTGGATTTGGATTGGAATTGTTGATGGTGATTGGGGAACAACAAAAGCAT
>JBASZP010000085.1:0-2324 GCA_049660965.1 Daejeonella sp.
ATGGTAAACCAATTATTCTTATAGAATGTAAACATTATTCTGAAAATCTTGATCCCCATAATTCTCAACTTTTTAGATATTTTCATACAACAGAAGCTAAATTTGGCCTCTTAACTAATGGTATAACATTTAGATTTTATACCGATTTGGTTACTCCAAATAAAATGGATGAGAAGCCATTTTATGAATTTAATATTCAAGAGATAAAAGATAATGAAATTACAGAATTGAAAAAGTTCCATAAATCATATTTTGATCTCGAAAATATAACTAATACAGCAAGTGAACTAAAATATCTTAATGAAATAAAGAGTTTATTAGCAGCCGAGATGCAAAATCCAAGTGAAGATTTTGTAAGATATTTTGCAAAAAAAGCTTATCCTTCCATCGTTACAGCAAAGGTACTTGAACAGTTCAATGGCATAACTAAAAAAGCATTTAGCCTTTTGATAAGTGATATTATAAATGATCGGCTAAAAACCGCTTTAAAGACCGAAAATGCGAATGAAGAACCTTTGACTGATATTCAAACCAGTGAAAACTCTGATAAGTCTTTAGTTTCTACAAGCGAGGAAGAAGTTGAAGCACATATGATTATCAAGTCTATTTTAAGAAAAAAGATAGAAACTAAAAAGATAACTATGCGTGATGCCCAATCTTATTGCACGATTATATTTGATGATAATAATAGAAAGCCTATCTGTCGATTATATCTTGATGGGAAACGTAAATTCATTGAAATACCTGACGAAAACAGAAAGTTTATAAAAGCTGAAATAACTTGCCTAGAAGACATTTTTAATTATGATGAAGAATTATTTAAAATTGCAACCTCTTATTTAAAGCCATAAAAAATAAAGCATGTTTCCTTTTTTACATCAGCCTCACTTTTTCCAAATGCAGATTATAAGGAATTAAAAATTCTTCTTAAAGAAATCAGCATACTGGTCAATCTTTTCGCGGCTGTTTAATTTATCAAGATTTTGCCTGCTAATATAGAAGGCATTGTATTTATCGCCATTAATTTTCATCAATTGAGATAAAACAGGGTTAATGTGTTTATAATAATCCAATAAATCCTTTTTATTAGGGAACAGGCCTACCACTATTAACTGGTTTTGATTATTCACTTCCTTCAGTTCATGTTTTATTCCGCTATCCGGGAAATTCATGCGGTTCAACTGTCCAATTCTAAAACGTGAAGGGCTTAAGTTCATAGACGGATCGGCTACATTAACTACATAATAATATTCTGCAGAATTATCAAGAGAAAATGTTGCCGGTGGTTCCGCTATTACCGGAGGTATTGCAACAGGCTTTGTATCTTCTTTAACAATTACCGGAGTAACAGCGGTTTGCCTGGAATTTTTACTAACCTTTTTTACTTTTTCAGGTTCAGTTTTAACAGGCTTTTCTTTTTCGGGCTTCTCTGTTGTTTGTGGAATACTAACAGAAACTACAGCTTTTACAGGCTCTATATCAAAATCTTCTTCAACAACAGTTGGTTTGTTAGGATCCTTATTTTCTTCCCGGGATAGTTGTGCTAAACGCTGGCAGGTTTGCCAAACACTCTCAAATTCTTTGGCGGGTATAAATATCTCAACCGTACTTACCTCCGAATCTTCTTTCTCGCTATTTGTTGAAACTATTTTCCTATACTTTATCTTATTTGTAAAATATAACCTGATTTTAATAATTTCCTCATCATTATAACCAGCTTTGCCCTTTAATACCGGGTCTAAGTTCTCCCATTTTAATTGTACATACTGCTCTTTAGTGCTGCTGTTATCTTCTTCGGATGTTACAATATTTTTATACTTGGTAAAACTAATTACTGATTCTTTTACAATCCCGGTTCTTTCAAACCTTTTTCCGATGGTTGATTTTGTGGTTTTATTCAAAAGGTCAATTACATCATCTTTAGCAGATTTTGCATTTTGCGCCTTCAAATAACCAAAACTTGTAATTAATAAGATAGTTATGCAAAGTAGTTTTTTCATAATAGCAATATATAATAAATGATTACAATAATAAAAAGTTTATACTGCATTACAAATTTTATCTTCTTATTTATCAGAACCAGGTCTGTTATACTATAATTTTAAAAGAGTGGGATTAAAAGTTTTGTATATCTTATCTGAAAGAATTATTCATCGTTCTATTTATACAGCGGATGTTTCTCCATCATTTCATTAACCTGTTTACGTATTTTTTTCAAACTGGCTTCATTTTCAGGTTGTGAAATTACCTGGTCTATCATATCTGCAATTTTTTCCATGTCTTTTTCTTTTAAACCACGTGTGGTAATAGCCGCAGTGCCCACC
>JBASZP010000086.1:0-2409 GCA_049660965.1 Daejeonella sp.
GAATTTTGCCGGTAAGTAGATAATATAAATAAATCAATAAAAAGAACCAGCTTACAAAAAGGTTGGCCCTTAACACACTCTCTAAAATTAGTTCCTGACTATAGTACCTAGAGAGTGAATTGATCGAATCAATCACGAAGAGCAAAAAGCTTACACACGCCAGCAGCTCCAGATATCTTGAAACAGATATCAGGTATGGTAATTTCAATAACGACAACTCAGAAGTTCCAAGATAAAATTCTCTATTTAGATTAGTAATTAATGTTATTAATAGATAAATAGAAAATAGAAGAATAAACAATAATGCATATTTATTTATTTTCCTTCTCAATAGAAAAGGAAAAATTAACAGCATAAGCATTTCGGAAATCTTGATATTTGCAATTTTTACATCAGTCATTTGAAGACAGATTGTAACAACAATTACAAAAAGTATCAACCTTAATCTTGTCTTCTTAACCATCTTTACTTCTTTAGCAACTGCATCAAATTCTTATGAACAGTCTCACTTGTTATGTTTCGAACACATTCCATTTCAGCACATCCTGTATAACATGGTGTACAATGAGTAGGCCAAATTATTGACTTAACGCTGGTTGACTGTGCGCGCCAGAGAATGTTATCATTAATACCATTTCCTATCACAATCGTGGGGGTATCAAAGCAAGCACCCAAATGCGCAGCTACTGAATCAACGCAGACTAAAAATTTTGCTTGCTTAATACAGCAAGCTGTTTCAAGAAAACTAAGTTCTCCGCAAAGACTATAACATCCATCTCTATTTTCAATCAATTTTGAGATTAGTTCATTCTCGCGAGATCCATATCCGGTGAAGAAAATTTTAAAATCCTGTTGGCTTAGTTTATCAATTAAGGCATTCCAGTTATCCATTGGCCACTCTTTCATTTTTAATCCTGTTCCGATATGAACCACTGAATAATCGCTTTGATTGAAATTTAATTTAATTAATATGTCATTTAGTCGCTCTTTTATATCGGAATTAAGAGTAACATTTGGCTTAAACAATGATCTTGTAAACTCTTGCTTTAAAAAATTACTCAATAGGTCGTAATAGTAATCAACCACCGTTTGCTGTTTAACTTCCCATTTCATCGCATGAGTATACAACTTACCAAAACCACCACTTGTATATCCCATACGTATGGGAACTCGACTAATCCATAGCCAAAAAGAACTGTTCGGGTAATAAAAATACAAGTCTATAGCTAAATCAATCTTAGTTTTTCTAAGTTGTTTAATTAATGAAAAAACTGACTTGAAGTAAGTAATCGCTTTCCTATAAATTGGTTTGCTGGTCCGGTTCAGTTTCCAGTGATCATAAAAAAAATAATCGCTTATCAATTCATGATTACAATAAATATCTTTTGACCAGGACCCGCCCAGAAAATAGATTCTTGCATTGGGGAATGAAATTTTTAACGCATTCAATACAGCTGTTGATAATATCACATCGCCTAAGTGTGCGTTATTGCAAACTAGAATACTTTCTACTAAATGTGACTCAATTTTATCATTCTTATTTGAATTAGGTAATATAAAATTGATTATCCTAAGGATTGCGTTTGCAACTGGATTGCGAACCAGTAGATTGTTTCGCATTATATCTTTTGGATCCTTTCTCAATGACGTTCAATTTGTTCAATCCAAGCTCTTTAGAAATTTCCTTCCATAGGCATTCCATGTAAAATTTGATCTTATAAAATCAATCACATTCGGATCATGTTTTACTGCCATGGCTAAAGTTATTTGATCTTGGATATCTCTCAGACTTAGTGGGTTAATGTAAGTAGCAAATTGTCTTAGATACTCTCGAAATGGAGGAATGTCACTAACTACCAAATTGCAACCAGCGTAAGCTGCTTCTAAATTTGCAATGCCAGCTGTTTCTGCAGATGATAGTGACACACACACTCTGGCATTTTTATAACATGATATTAGCAATTCCTTTGAAACCTTAGGTAGGGCCAGAACATTATGATTATTCTTAACTAGTTCATTAAATTCAGCTTCTATGCTTCCCTCAATTTCATCACATCCGGTTAATACGATTGAGTGTGCAGAATTTTGTAATGCTTTTAGTAACTGCACTTGTCTCTTTCTTTTTGAAACTTTTGCTGACGGATAAAATACAAAATCCTTAATTTGGTATGTATCATAAAAAAGTCCAGCATCTATTGAATCATACAACTTAAAATGTTCTTCCGGTATTGCCAAGTGAATTACATGGATTCTATCACTATCAACTTTAAAAATTGAAGACAACTCTCTTTTCTCAGTTGAATTCAACACATAAACCCCATCTGAAGCATTCAAATTTCGCCTTCTAACTTTATCAAGAGTTCCTACTCCCAGGTAATCGCCAATCATTAAAGAAAGTCTATTAAAAAT
>JBASZP010000087.1:0-6713 GCA_049660965.1 Daejeonella sp.
GTGGGGTTTTGCCTCACCCCGACCCTCTCCAAAGGAGAGGGGGCTATAAGTCGTGGGCTTGCTCATGAGCTGGGGCATGGCGCTTTCAGTTTACAACATACCTGGGATGTATTGGGAGATGATACAAAGGAAAAGTCAGCTAACCTGATGGATTATACCGCCCAAAATTCATCTATTTCCCAACCTGCCGGGCTCTGGCATTACCAGTGGAAATATATGCGTAACCCGGATTTGGTGTTCAGGCCGTTTGAAGGGGATGAGGAAGGGGCACTGCATAATAATTATGACGCTAAGGCCAAATCAGAAATTAACATTACTGATCTGGCATTGGTAGCAGAAGAAGACTATACAATAGTCCCCAATCCTAAAAACCTCTGTGGAGAAAATCTGATGATCTATGTTCCAAACACAATAATACCGTCAGGAAGCAAGAACACCCACATGATTTTTATGTATGCGCCCAAAGGTAAAAAACCTGCATCGGATGCATTTTCATCGGAAGCAGAGTTTTACCAATACATACTATTAAGGGAGTTATACAGTAATGCCTACGGCTGCAAAAACTTTAAAATGGGTAACGCCTATTACTTGGATAGAGGTTTTTTTAAGGCAAGAAAGATAATAAGAGGGTTTTTAAGTTCGGGTGCACCTTTAGGGGGAGCATCTCCGGCTGCAAACAAAATCTGGAATGACACTAAAGGGAAAATAATAACAGAAGGTTTATTTTCAACTGATGTTAGTGTACGTAATACCAATTTAGCACAGATTAAGCAAACAGATTCTTTTTTATGGAGTACCAATATCGGGGCAATTATAACTCCTATTCTCGCAGAGAGGGGCTTTGCTTTAGTTTTAGGACGATCCTTACTAAAAGCGGAAGCTCAAGAAACGAAACAAGCTATTGATTTTATTTTAAAGAATGCCGATAAGGGGGTAACGAGGTCTTTGGATGATTTAAGTTCCTTACATGGAGCTACTGTGGAAGAAGTCGAATCTTTAATTCCTAAAGATTGGATAAGAGGTACAATGAAAAAAGGGGAAGGTGTTAAATTCTCAAATCCTAATAAGAAAGGAGAGATAATTTTATTAGAAAAAGGGTGGCCAGGTGCTACAGATCCTCTCCATGCAGGCCCTTATATGAGAATTAGTCGAGATGGGCAGATAACCAGAATTCCATTAAAAGGAAATCCAACTTTGAAATGATTATGAATAAAGAATTAATATATAAACTGCTTTGGGCTACTATTGAAGAATATACTGGCTTATGGGAATTACACTGGGAAATTAATTCAGCTTTAAAAGTCGTTTCAGCTTTAAATAAAGAGTTAGCTAAAAAGATCCTTCTGTATTTTTTAGAAACAGGTCTTGTCAAGCTCTATTATGATAAATGGGGAGGGGATCAACTTCAAGAAATTAGTCAGCAAGAAGCAATTGAAATAATAAATAAGGATAAGTTTTGGGTGGCTCCTGAAATAAACGATTTATGCGTGAAAGTTAGCAGTACCGAAAAAGGGGAGAAGTACTATAATGAAGAATTAATACAAGATTCTATATAAGAATAATTATAGCTGTTACTATCCGTTCATTAAAATATTAATAAAGGAAAATCCCTGAAGGTTTTGAACTGGTCAAGAAAAGTGATCGGTATGTAACTTTGAGGGTTAATAGTGTAGCCTCAATTGGAGCAAATATGAGGATTAGGGCAAGCGGGCAAAAGCTGCCAGAGGAAAAGTATTGAAGACGCTTTTAAAAATAGTGGTAAAACAGACTTAATAATCATGGAATCAGATACAGAAAAAGGTATTAATCAAGAGATTGTTAATAGAAAAGATAATAAAGTACAATATTCAAAATGGGAACAAAGAAAGTAAGTACATTCTTAATTATAAGGATATGGATACTAATATTAGTAGTAGCTATAATTATAGTTGGTCAAGTATTTCGACATAATCTTTATCAAACTGAAGCCATGTTATTTGCTGCATTACTCTGTTTTATTGGATTTCTGTTATTCCTTTTAATTCGATATTTAATTAAGAAATCTTACAATAAAGTAAAATGAGTGTAAGAAGAAATATAATGGGACATAAAGACAACTATTTTGTCCTCTTTAAAATAGTGTTAACATTCAGTCTTTTTGTTTTCATTCAAAGTGGATTTTGTCAAAAGATAGAAACTATTAATGAGTTTCTATCTGATTATGTTTGGAAGAATGCTGATGGCATTACCCTGATCGCCAAAATGCAGGAGAGCAAAAACCAGCAACCTGGTTTAAATATTATCCCTTTTGAGTTTGTTGATTTTGAAGTAAATGACCCTTGTACGTTTGATAAAATATCTAAAGCACACCAGGAGTTTATTAAATCATCCTACTTTAAAACAGACGATCCTATTTTAAGCAAAGTAAGGGAAGTAGGATACATATCATATAAAACATTGTTTGCGCATCTGGAATGTGCAACCAGTGAAGAAATTGCATTAAAATTATATCCTGATACACTTTCTGTTACTCACAAAGCCTTGCAGAGTACGTATGGCTTTACTAACGGACTGGTTTCCAACTTTGATCTATTAGCCGCTATAGAAGGGACAAAAGAGCTGGGAAAAGGTGTTCTTGAAATGAACTCTGATACCTATCTGAGTTATACCAAAGATATGGTTGGTTTACTCGCTAACCCGCCTAATATATCAGACTTCCAGGAACCGGAGAAACTGAAGAAGCTTTTTACCAAATTAAGTCCGCCCACTTTGCGTAATGATTTGCAGGCATTGGATAAGGGTGTAAATGTAGTAAACGGTTTATGGAAATTTTATGCTACACAGGGTAATTACTGGCGCAGCGGTCAGTTAGCAGCTACGGTAATTCCAATAGTTTTAACCGGAGGGGAGTTCGCTGCAACCAAAATCAAAGGCTGGATCAAAGGAACGGATAAGGCCGCCAGCTTATTAAAGACTGCCAAAAAACTGGAACAAACTGCCGGAAACACGGTGAACATAATAGATGAGACCGGGAATGTAAAAACAATTACTTTGGAAGGTGATGAGCTGGTGGTGAGGGCGGGAGATGAATTAGCTACACTTTTTGCTGGTGCACGACAAAGGGCAATTGCCAAATTTGGAAAAGAAGCAGAGGACCTAATTTATATCAAATTTAATAAAGATGGTGGCGCTGTTGCTGAAATACTAGATCATTATGGAGTAGAGGGATTAAATGTGTTGAAGAAAGTCAATAAGATTGACGATGTAGCCAATGAATTGATAAAGGGTAAAATGGCATATAGGCATGTAAGTTCAAATGTTTTATATTTAGATCAAATGAAACAATCAGGTAAACTTCCTGCACAAACAGGAAACGGAACTACATATTTTTCATTGGATAAATTTGATAATCCAATTGTAGCAATAGATAAAATGCAATTAAATTCAAAAGGTACTGATGCTGCCTGGAGAGTTGAATTTGATGCAACTCAACTTATAAATAAGGCGCAAATTCCTAAAGGAAAATGGAATAATGCAGAATACATTGAGGTATTGACAAGAAGCTATCCGAATTTTGGTTCAGGTGGAGCATCTCAATTTTTTACACAATCTGAAATTCAAATTAAGCGGTTAGTTAACCTTAAAACGGGAGAAGTGATAAACTTTAAATAACGAGTAAGAGTAAACAATGAGTAAGAGTAAAAAGAGAGCGAAAGTTATACGTTTTTTTATTTCGTTTATTGGACATGATTTTGGAGCATACAATTCTATTTGGAAGTGGGATGATATTCCCGATGAAATCAAAAGTAATTATGAATTAATAGAGGAAAAACTAAAGGAATGGGAAGCACAGGGGCATATTAGAATTTTTATGGAAGGAGGAGAAAGGATGATTGAAATTATTTCAGTTCCCGAAGGATAAGATTTTGATCATTATGGAAAAAGGCACAGCCAATTCCTCAATTGGTGCAAGTATGAGGGGTGGGGTGGATCAAGCAGGCAAAAAATACTTATACCTGATTATATTAAAAATTGAAATGAGTAATAGTTATAAAATAAAGTAAAAAGGCACAAGTACTCTCAGCACAAACCAACGCGGCATACTTGCGCCAGATGGGGAAACACTTCCAATCTGACAACTGAATATTGGGTTACAAAATCTGAACTTGATAATTTGATGAGTAAAGGAACAAATTTTGAAAGTAAAGCCGGGTTACCTTTAGGTAGTATAGCAGATGAGTATGATATTTATAAAATTACAGCCAATCAACCATCTACAACATATCGTAGTTCCATAGCACCAACTACACAAAAAGGCTATACTACAACAGGAGGAGCAATCCAAACTATTGTTTTAGACCGAAGTACATGGAGTGCTCCAATAAAATATAATACACAACCATTTATACCTCAATTTTAAAATGGATATCCAGAAACAAATAGATACTATAAATTCTGTGAAATTAGACGAAAGAATAAGCTTTTGGGAGGACTTGATTTTTATGGCAGATGAATATTTAAATTCTATAAACCAAGACGAAACGCTTGCCTTAAATATAATCAATTGCATAGGAGGTATACGTACATCAAGATTTATTGAATCCGATATAGACATAAAATTATTAGATGCCTCCTTAAGGATTGCCCGAAAATTGGTCAAGCATAAAAAAATTTTGAAAGATATTCTTAAGGATATCTTGTATTATTCTAATTATTACCCTGAAAAATACAACAAAGAACTATTAGAGCAAGAGATAAAAAATATAAATTAAAGATAAAAAGGGATTTGAATCCGCCTGGAGGTTCTGTACAATTTGAAATAAGAGAAAATTCGAGTATCCCGCCAGAATGGTTCAAGCCAATGGGAAATATTTCCGATTACTTGAAATAAAATTATAGTACACATATGGGAAAACAAATGGTGACTCTTTACGATAAAGATGCTTTTTTTATTGGTGGAAGGATTATAAAGATGAAAAAAAAAATAAGGCAATATTATGAATTTAATAATGGGTTTATTGTAAGGCTTGATGAAAGTGATGCTAATCCAAATAAAGAAACTGTCTTAATTGCTTATAATTATTATGAGAAAGATTATACTATAAAATGGGAATTTCCATATGATAATGTTATTGGCATACATCCAATTATTCCTGAATTAAAAAAGGAAGAAGAATTTATCACTCCTGAACATCATAGAAAATATATTGAAAAATTTAAGGGTAAAGAATTATTAGAAGTTTATGCAGGAGATTTTCGTTATGTTTTAGATGCTGATACGGGAGAAATTTATGATAAGATGGTAAGTAGATAAAGATTTCTATTTTTCTCATAAACCTTGGTTAGCACCAACTAAAACGTTTCTATCTAAAGAAGCAGAATATTTAATAGATATTGGAGCTAAAGATTTTCAAAAAATAAATGCTAATACATGGAAGGTAATATGGTAGAAAAAAATCAAGAGCCCACCGACTCATGGGTTAAGTCTTTGAATTCTATAGTAATTAAATACTTTAAGGATAATTTACCCTCTTATGTTTTGAGTAAATGAAATTTTTCATGGTCCATATTGGGGAGTTAGATACTCTGAAGAAGATGTCGAGATTAGAATTGGTGGAGATGTCTGTTTTAGTATTGATATTTTTATAAATAAAAAAGAATACCACTTATGGCAATATGATAGAAATATAAATAATGCGATGGAGACAACAGAAAGAAATATTTTGTATCAATTAGGTATTTTAAAGAAATTTCTGTCCAAATAGTTGCTCATAAAAAATGTCGAATCGATAGATATTGAATTACCAGATTAAAAATTGAAATGGGTAATAGTTATAAAATAAATGAAAAAGGCACAAGTACTCTCAGCACAAGCCAACGCGGCTTCTGCAACTAAATAACCTTTATGCCATCCTTGGAGGGTTTCTAAAATAGAATGGTGCGAAACAAGCAGGACTAATAAAATAAGGATACATAGAAACATATATTAAGTAAAAACAAAATGATCAATAAATTAAAAGCAATAAAAAAGGAAGTTAGATCAAGCTTCAGCAAAGCAGGTTGAACCTTGCACAAGGTTAGTCGAACCTAAAAACGAGGTTAGTTGAAGCTTCAACCAGTTAAGTTGAAGCTTCAACAAGGTTAGTCGAACCTAAAAGCAATGTTAGTTGAAGCTTCGGGAAGCTTAGTTCAAGCTTGAACAAGGTTAATTGAAGCTTCACCAAGGTTTGCCGAAGCTTCGGGGAATGAAGTAGAGCCATCCTCCAATTGACACAAGTATAAGGATTAGGGGAACGATACTAAAAGCATGGCGTTCCATACTAAAAAGGTGACGCTCCATACAAAAAGCATGGCGCTTCATATAAAAAGTATGAAGCCTGATACAAAAAGTAGGAACGTTGATATAAAAAGAATTAAAATCAAATCTTATAAATAAAAACACTGCATGAACAAATATCTACGCTGTTTCATAGTTACGGGAATTTTATTAACCAGCAGGGCGCTGCAGGTACAGGCACAGGAGAAGAATAAGCTCTTAGAGCATATCAGGCAATTGCAGCAAACTGTACAAAACCGGCACTTACTCATCAAAGAACTAAAAGCGGACCAGGCGCATGAATTGCCCATTGGCCTGTTAAGCAATGGCGGCGAAGGCGATAAGCCCGCCATCCTGATCGATGAGATGACCCTGTACCCAACCTATGCAGAGTTTAAAGCCTATGCGGTGATAGAAC
>JBASZP010000088.1:0-3123 GCA_049660965.1 Daejeonella sp.
TTGGTTCATGCTGCCGGTAATGAGGGTAAGAATACAGAGAAAGAAGAAAATTTTCCCAACAAATTCTTTGCAGACAGTACCGGAATAACTATGGGAACCGCTACTGCATGGATCGAAGTAGGAGCATCCAGCTGGATGGATGATGAAGACCTGGTGGCAGATTTTTCCAATTACGGAAAGAAAACGGTTGATGTATTTGCCCCCGGAGTAAAAATCAATTCCACTTACCCCAATTCAAAATATAAAGATAATAGCGGTACCAGTATGGCCTCGCCTGTTGTGGCGGGTTTGGCAGGGTTGTTACGCTCTTATTATCCTAAATTAAGCGCAATGCAGGTAAAAGAAATTATATTAAACTCTGTTAACAAAGTAGATCATAAAGTAAAAGTAACAGATAAAGGCAATTCTTCAAAAGTTCTGTTTAGCGATATTTGCGTTTCCGGCGGAATTGTGAACACCTATAATGCGGTAGTATTAGCAGAAAAAATGTCTAAAACCTCAGTAAAAGCCAAAGTTAATTAACAACAGGAAATAGTTTTTAGATTTTTATCCCCTTTTAATTGGCTGATTTAAGCTTCAGTCATTTTTACATCAGGATTTTTATATGCTAAGCAAATTGATATCAATTTGCTTAGCTGTTCTTCCGGAAAGGTTTTTGGGATTTATGTAGCGGGGAGCAGGATCGAACTGCCGACCTCAGGGTTATGAATCCTGCGCTCTAACCATCTGAGCTACCCCGCCATTCACTTCTTTTTAATGAGAGTTGCAAATATAAGGGAATTTACTTTCCTTTAGAAAAAAATATAAAATATATCCCTTTACGGTATCTTAGAAAAAAACAAATGGCAGAAAAACAAAAATTTAACATCGAATACGAAGTACACTCCTCCCCTAAAATATTATTTACCTTTTTAAATGAACCTAATGGTTTAGCTCAATGGTTTGCAGAGAATGTAACCTATCATGACCATGTTTATACATTCACATGGGATGGTGAAGAGCAAAAGGCAAAACTCCTCTCTATAAAAGAAAACAAACTGGTTAAGTTTAAATGGTTAGATGATGAGCCTCAGTGCTACTTTGAAATGGAAATAATTCAGGATGAGCTAACCAATGATGTAGCCTTATCCATTACAGATTTTGCCAGTGAAGATACTATTGAAGACCGTAAACTAATATGGGATAATCAAATTCAGTATTTGATAAATGTTTTAGGTGCTTAAGCTAAGAAAGCAAACTTCCTTATTTTTGTAAGGTGAAAAAAGTCCATCTCTTAATGTTTAAGGCCTTCATCAGGCCTTTTATCGTTACCTTTTTCATAGTGATGTTCATTTTATTGATGCTATTTTTATTTAAATACATTGATGATCTGATTGGTAAAGGTTTCGATTGGTACGTTATTATGGAGTTGCTATTTTATGCATCAGCTACCAACGTAGCTATGGCCCTGCCCCTGGCTATTCTTTTATCTTCCATCATGACCTTTGGCAGCCTGGGCGAGAACTACGAGTTAGTGGCTATTAAATCTGCCGGCATTTCTTTACAACGTGCCATGATGCCCCTTGTTATTGTGGTATGCATGTTAAGTACAGGTGCTTTCTTCTTTTCTGATTATATGTTACCTGTAGCCAACTTAAAGATGGGATCATTATTATATGATGTTCGTAATCAAAAAGCATCGTTTTTAATTGACGAAGGCGTTTTTAATAACAGTATTTCCGGGTATGCCATCCGGGTAAAAAAGAAAGATGCTGATGGACAAACATTGCATAATATAGTTATTTATGACCATAATACCAGTAATGGAAATATGAGTGTTCTGCTTGCAAAGGAGGGGCGGATGTACAGAAGCTCTGATGAACAATTTTTGGTCCTTAAACTAAAGGACGGGATACGTTATGTGGAACAGGCGGGAAACAGCGGGCAATATAACCCCAGGCAGGTATTTATGCGTATCCGGTTTAAAGAAACCGAACAAAAATTTGACCTGTCGGCATTTAAACTCCAGCGTACTGATGAAAACCTTTTTAAATCAAATTACGCCATGCTTAATTTGAAACAATTAACTTATTATCGAGATTCCATCAAACAACAGATAGATAGTAATTTAAAAACTACTTTTACTGCTATAAAACCATTTTACAAAGAACATAAATCCCCAGCAAAACCTAAAGATGCTCAATTAAAAAATCCGGGTAAATTCAAAGATGTTTTGCAATTGCTCCCTGAAGATAGAAAGATGTCTGCTATTCAGGCGGCTAAAAGCCAGATCAGGGCTATTAAACAGGTTTTGGCTGATAAAGAAGTATTCAATACAGATTATAAGGGAAAGGTTCGTAGTTTTTCGGTGGAGTTTCATCGTAAATTTACTCTGCCCCTATCCTGTATCTTACTATTTTTTATTGGAGCTCCATTAGGCGCTATTATTCGTAAGGGAGGCTTAGGTTTACCTGTTGTGATGTCTGTTTTGTTTTTCCTGATCTTTCATATCACTTCAACAATTGGCGAAAAATCTGCTAAAGAAGGAACCTTAAGTCCATTTTTTGGTATGTGGCTGGCATTAATCACCTTAACACCCTTAGGTATCTTTCTAACCTATAAAGCCACCGTCGATTCTGTTTTATTTGACCTTGATTCATATAAAGCATGGTTTATAAAATTGCTGCCTAAAAAGAATAAACTAAAATTCTGAATATTATTGTTTTATTGCTTTAAGTCAGTTTGAAATTTTCATGTATATAACTCCATTTAGTAATTTTCTTGTTATTAAATAAAAATATTGTAAAAGATGAATCCTGCTATTTTAATTATTGATGATGAAAGTAAGTTAAGGCAACTGCTTACCCGTATACTACAATTAGAAGGTTATCATGTGATTGAAGCAGATTCTTTGAAATCCGCGTGGAAAAAACTCGAATCAGGAGATATTTTTTTAGTATTAAGCGATGTAAAACTTCCCGACGGCAATGGAGTTGAATTAACGGGGCTGATCAAAGAAAAATATCCTGCTATCGAAATTATCGTGTTAACTGCTTATGGTACTATTGCTGACGGTGTGAAAGCTATTAAAAATGGAGCATTTGATTATATCACCAAGGGTGATGATAACGACAAGATCATCCC
>JBASZP010000089.1:0-1662 GCA_049660965.1 Daejeonella sp.
ATTACTTTTCTTTTTAAGTTCGTTCAACTTTTTGTTTAATAGCGATTTGTCATTGTCAGTTTTTGCTTTTTGTTGTGCCATTTCAAAATACGAAATGGCTTTTGCATTGTCGATGTCAGTATGTAAATAACCAAGCAAGGAAAAGTAAAAATGATTGTCTGTAAGATTTAATTTTTCTGCCTCTATAATTGCAGTTTGCTTATCCTTTACTTGTGCCAAAGCATAAGTTCTGTTTAGTGCCGTTATTGGCGAATATTCTATTAATAAAAGTTGATTATAGGCTTGTAAAATATTGTTCCACTTTTTGGGGTTTTCAATTTTGCTACTATGCCAGTAGGCAATGTTTGCCTCTAAATGATATTTACTTAACTCATTACCCTGGGCGCTTTGTATTAAATAAAAATTTCCTTTTGCTATGAGTTCTTCGTTCCATAAATTTTTGTCTTGTTGGTCATACAAAATTGGTTCGCCTATTTGATTTGTTCTTGCTTCAAAACGTGAGGAATGAAAGCACATTAAAGCCATTAAAGCGTTTACGATGGGTTTATTAGTAGTTGCATTTTCTATCAAAAAATAATTTAAACGCATTGCTTCCCAACACAATTCTTTTCGCAAATGAGTTTTCTGTGTAGTTGAATGATAACCTTCATTAAACAGCAGGTATAATGTTGTCAGCACGGTTTCTAATCTTGTATTAATATCGTTTTCATTGGGTAATTCAATTTTAATATTTTCTGTTCGTAATTTTTCTTTGGCTCTATATAGCCGCTTGTTGATGGTTTCTTTATTGGTTAAAAATGCCTCAGCAATTTCGTCAATTCCAAAACCACAAAGAATTCTTAATGCTAAGCCAATTTGCGCTTCTGCCGGAATTATTGGATTACAAATGGTGAAAATCATTTGTAATTGGCTGTCTGTTATATTTTGGGGCGATAAATCAACTTCAATTTCTTCAAATTGGCTTTGCTTCTTTTTATAATCAACAATTATTTTTTCAGAAAATGTTTTGTGCCGCTTGAGGTAGTCTTTGGTTTTGTTTTTAGCAACAGTGTAAAGCCAGGCCGCAGGATTTTCGGGAATGCCTTTTAATCTCCAGGTTTCAGAGGCTAATAAAAAAGTATCGTTTGTAATGTCTTCTGCAATTTCTATATGAACAATACCAAATAACTTACAGAGTACAGAAATTATTTTTCTGTACTCTGTTTTAAAAAGTTGTGTAATTAATTCTTTCTCGTTCAAATTAGCTGTTCATTGGTATAACACTTCTTACTTCAACATGACCTCCGTGGGTAAGAATAGGACACCCTTCTGCCAATTTCATGGCTTCATCCATGTTGGTAGCTTTTACCACCACATAACCCCCAATAATTTCTTTTACTTCTGCATAAGGGCCATCGGCAATTACATTATTAGGCTTCAGTGTTTTTCCTTCAAAACTCAAACGATTTGCATTTACAATTTTTCCCTGTGCAGCAATACCCCCAAACCAATCCATCCATTGTTGGATGTTTGATTGCATCTGTTCTGGCGAAGGACCAAACGATTCGTTGATTTCGCTTTTGAAAATCATCATAAATTCTTTCATTTTTTACTTATTTGTGGTTAAAATTAATTTTGTTTCTGAATTGGGCGAACTTCTACTTTTCCATTCTCCTTAAAAAT
>JBASZP010000090.1:0-2163 GCA_049660965.1 Daejeonella sp.
ATTAAATAGTACAATGCATTTTCTGTTTATTAAGTTTGTACGATTAAAACAAAAACGTACATACTTTTTAAGTAACCTTATCAATGTCAATAGAAAAAGAAACAATAGAAAAACTTCGTAAGGATTATATATCTGAAACCTTATCAGAAAAGGATGTTGATAAAAACCCGATTAAACAATTTGACCAATGGTTTACGGAAGCTTTAGAGGCAGGGTTATATGAACCCAATGCCATGACCTTAGCAACTACCAGTATAGACAGAAAACCCTCTGCCCGCATAGTGTTAATGAAAGGATTTGACGAAAATGGTTTTATTTTTTACACTAATTATTTAAGTGCAAAAGGTAAAGAAATTTCTAAAAATCCTGTTGTTGCATTAGTTTTTTATTGGGGAGAATTAGAGCGCCAGGTACGTATTGAAGGTACTGTAGAGAAACTAAGTAAAGAACAATCTGAAAAATATTTCCATTCCCGTCCAAAACAAAGTCAATTTGGCGCCGTGGTTTCTCCGCAAAGTCAGGTTATAAATAATCGTGCTGAATTAGAAAAGAATATGGAAGAGATGCAAAGCAGGTATGCCGAAAAAGAAGTTCCGAAACCCGCATACTGGGGTGGTTACCTGGTAAAACCACAGATTATTGAATTTTGGCAAGGTCGTAGCAGCAGATTGCATGACCGTATTATCTATAAAAAGGTAGATAAGCAAAACTGGAAAATTGTACGCTTAGCACCTTAATTATCGCTTTGGTAAATTAAAAGATTGCATTAAAACGAACCAGCGTGGACTAAATAATGATGATGTTAAAGGGAAAAGCAGTGGCGGTCAGCAATAGAGATTTAAAGTCGGAATAAATAATTAGAACATAATTCACTTTAAAATTATTAAGCTGCACTCTTGTTTCAGTAATATTTTTACTAAACTTCTAAATTAATACAATACATTTTATAAAATACACTTTTTATTGTCTTAATTTACATTCCTAAACAAATTTAAAATGAATAAAATACAATTACGCTTGGGTTTTTTCCTTGGTCTGTTAACCAGTTTTTCAACAGTTATAGCTCAACAAAGTCCTGCAACACCTCCTGCATCAAAATATGATTATCATGAAACATTTGGTCCCATGTTTTATACTAAGAACGGAAATGAATACCGTTCGGCCAGTGGGCAACCGGGAGCTAAATACTGGCAAAACAGGGCGGATTATCAGTTGTCAGTTAAAATTAATGATCAGACTAATGAAATTACAGGGACAGAAATATTAACCTATACTAATAACAGTCAGGATAAAATGTCTTTTATCTGGATGCAATTAGATCAAAACTTATTTAAAGAAGACTCGCGAGGTAATGCTATTATACCAACGGGAGGAAGTAGAAATGGCGCCAGGGGGCAAAAATTTGATGGTGGTTATAAGATTAAATCTGTGAGAGTTTTATCAGTCGATAAGGCTAGAACAACAGAAAGTGAAGTTAAGTATTCTGTTAGTGATACCCGGATGCAGGTTTTTCTCCCATCTGTGCTTAATGCTCAGGGTGGTCAGCTAAAAATTAAGATCGAATATTCTTTTATTTCTCCTCAATACGGTTCAGACCGTATGGGTATTTTGGATTCTAAAAACGGGAAGATATTTGCCGTGGCTCAATGGTATCCGCGTATGTGTGTGTATGATGATGTGTCAGGCTGGAATACCCTTCCATATCTTGGGGCAAGTGAGTTTTATTTAGAATATGGGGATTATGATATCAGCATTACCGCACCCGCTAATCATATTGTGGTTAGTTCCGGCGAATTAACTAATCCGCAGGAAGTTTATACCGCCGAACAGCAAAAACGCTGGGCTTTGGCTGCAGAAAGTGATCAAACAGTCATCATTCGATCAGCAGACGAAGTAACAGATCCAAAATCTCGTCCTTCGGGAAAGCAGGAGCTTACCTGGCGTTTTAAATTGAAGAATGCACGGGATGCAGCCTGGGCCTCATCCGCTGCTTTTATTGTTGATGCAGCGAAAATGAATCTCCCAAGCGGTAAAAGATCAATGGCTATATCTGCTTATCCTGCTGAAAGTAATGGAAATGATGCCTGGTCACGTTCAACAGAATACACTAAAGCATCAATTGAATATAATTCTAAAAAATGGTTTGAATATCCTTATCCTGCG
>JBASZP010000091.1:0-5574 GCA_049660965.1 Daejeonella sp.
GTTTTTAACTATATTTGATCACCGATGCCGTATCTAACTCGCAGTAACTACGTTTACACAAACTTTTTTATACCCTCGTTTTTCGAGGGTATAAAATTTGTGGAGGGTATAAAAAAGGTTGTGTAAACGTAAAAATAAAATATAGAAAATACCATTCTGAAGTTAAACAGAATGGTATTTTTGTTTGCAAAATAATGGGTAAAGAAAGAAGCAAAGACCTGGTAAAAACCATAAAAGAAAAGGGAGATACATTAGAAGCCGAAATGTCCTTTTTTGATCATTTGGATGTGCTGCGTATGCATTTACTTCGCTCATCTGTTGCTATTGTGGTTTTTACTGTTTTAGCATTCATCTATTATGATTTTATATTCGATAAGATCATTATGGGCCCAAAAGATCCTCAGTTCTGGACTTACCGGATGATGTGCCGTATTGGGGAACGATTTAATCTGGGTCCTGATTTTTGCATTACCAAAATTCCCTTTAACATTATTAATACAGAAATGTCGGGGCAATTCACTTTACAAATGAACTCTTCCCTGATGATTGGTATTGTATTGGGGTTTCCGTATTTATTATTTGAGGTATGGCGGTTTGTAAAGCCAGCCTTGCATGAAAAAGAACAAAAATCGGCCAGTGGTTTTACTTTGTATGCCACTATACTTTTTATTGTAGGAATTTTGTTTGGATATTATATTATCGCACCCTTATCCATTAGTTTCCTGGCTGGTTATCATGTTAGTGAAATTATTCAAAACCAGATCACTATTGATTCGTATTTATCTACAGTAGCCACCTTAAGCCTGGGTACGGGTATTATATTTGAATTACCTATTGTCATATTTATTCTTTCAAAGCTGGGTATCATGACTCCAAAATTCATGCGTTCATCCAGAAGATATGCCACTGTAATTATCCTGATCATAGCAGCAATAGTTACACCAACACCGGATATTTTAACCATGTTAACGGTTAGCTTTCCACTGTTTCTATTGTATGAAATAAGCATCTATATTTCGGCGAGGGTGGAGAATAAAAAACTAAAAGAACAGATCCTCTTCGATAAGAATTTGTAAAAAAATTATCACATAAGCCCGGTACTTGCTAAATTAGTTTACATTTAAAAAATGAATAACACTATTAACATTGCAATTGGTGCAGATCATGCAGGATTTGAGTATAAACAAATTCTGATTGACTTTTTAAAAGATCATCAGTTGAAAGATTTCGGAACTTACAGTTCAGAATCTGTTGATTATCCTGACTTTGCACATCCCTTAGCCAGGGCGGTTGAGAGTGGTGAGTTTGAAAAGGGTATATTGATTTGCGGAAGTGCAAACGGTGTAGCCATTACCGCTAATAAACACCAGGGAATTCGTGCGGCTATTTGCTGGACTGAAGAATTAGCCGAGCTTGCCCGGAAACACAATGATGCTAATGTATTATGTATCCCATCCAGGTTTGTTTCGGCAGATCTTGCTAAACAAATAACCCTCAAATTTTTACAATCGGAGTTTGAAGGCGGACGACATGCCAAGCGGGTAAACAAAATATCCTGTTAAATTAAAACACAAAAAAAACCATAATAAATGATGAGAAAACAAACTTTAGGAGTAATACTTATACTGAGTATTGCCGTACAAACATTCGCACAAAACCCCGCGGCGCAAAAATTTGCAAAAAAGATTACGGCAGAGGGAGCTAAAAAACACCTCAGCATATTAGCTTCGGATGAATTTGAAGGCAGGGAAACCGGAAAACCAGGGGCAGAAAAAGCTGCAAACTATTTGGCGGCAGAATTTAAAAAACTGGGACTTAAAGCGCCTGTAAATGGAACCTATTTTCAGGATGTCCCATTAGTAGAGAAGATGCCGGAGGTGAAATCATTTACTGTAAATTCAACTCCAATGGTTTATGGAAAAGATTTTTACTTTTTCGGTACCCCGGATGAGAAAGTGATGAGTGCTAATGAAGTAGTTTTTCTGGGCTATGGAAGTACAGCTGTAAAAAATACGGATGTAGCAGGTAAAGTTGTATTGTTAATAAAAGGTAAACCTGCTGAGTGGAATCAGTCCTTAAAATCTGTACAAAGTAAAGAACCTGCTTTAATACTGGTAACAAGTCCTGAAATTGCTACGGTGCTTGAAAAAAACAAGGCTTATTTCGTAAATCCGGCCGGACGTTTATCATTAAAAGAAGATAAAGATCAGCCGCTGAAAACACCTATTGTAAATATTACTGTTGCAATGGCTAATTCCGTTTTAAAAAATTCCGGAAAAACTTACGAAACTTTAAAAACCGAAATTGATAATAACCCAACACTGCAAACTCACAATATTAAAGCTGAACTCAACATAAATTTTGGCACTAAAGTTAAAAATGTAAAAGCAGTAAATGTGATGGGTTTGCTGGAAGGTACAGATCTGAAAAGTGAGATAGTAGTTTTTTCAGCTCATTACGATCATATTGGTTTAACCACCACCGGAACTGATAAAGTGAATAATGGCGCAGATGATGATGGTTCTGGCACTACCGGGGTTCTGGAAATTGCAAAGGCATTTACAGAAGCTAAAAAAGGGGGCAAAGGCCCGCGTAGAAGTATCTTATTTTTATGTGTTGTTGGTGAAGAAAAAGGATTATTAGGTTCAGAATGGTATTCAGAACACCCGGTTTTCCCATTACAAAATACTATTACAGATCTAAATATAGATATGATAGGCCGTGTGGGCGAAGAATATAAAAACAAAGCCGATTCTGCTAATTATTGCTACTTAATCGGGTCAGATAAGTTAAGTACAGATTTACATAAGATCAGTGAAAACGCTAATGCTACTTATACCAAAATGAAAATCGATTATAAATACAATGATCCGAAAGATCCGAACCGTTTTTATTACCGGTCTGATCATTATAATTTTGCCAAACATGGCATTCCTATTGTTTTTTATTTTAACGGGGTTCACGAAGATTATCACCAGCCCGGTGATGAAGTAAGCAAAATAAACTTCAACCTGCTTGCCAAACGTGCCCAGTTAGTGTTTTATACTGGTTGGGATTTAGTAAACCGTGATAAAAGACCTGTTGTGAATGTAAAAAATGATATGCCGGCTGACAGATAAAAGGTAAGCCGGAACAATATAAAAAGAGGTTTGGGTAAAATATCCAGACCTCTTTTTATTTATAATCTATAAGGATTAAAAATTCTACTTTCCTCTAATGTGTGGAAGATGAAATGAAAATTATTATCCTAAAAATCCCAAATTCTTGTGCGAATACGTTTTACGTAATTACGTATATCTAAAACAAATGCGGCCAGGAAATAAACTATTAATGGAAAGCCTACGGCCAGAAAAGAGGTATAAATAAAAAACAGCCTGATCTTAGAGATCGAAATGTTAAACCGCTCTCCTAAATAAGCGCAAACACCAAATGATCTTTTCTCAAAAAAAACAAAAAACTGTTGCAACATACTATTTTTGATTTAAAATCTTAATTCCAATTGCACAATGTAAGCATTTTTTCTGATCGCAATATTGTTTTTTCAATTGTAAAAGCGCCTGCGATGCAAAAGATTTTTCTGCTTCAACACCCAATTCTTTAAACTTGTTTATTATTTGATTGTTTTCGGCAGGTAAATATTCCTGTAAAGCTACTGCTCTGTTAACATAAGTTGAATTGCCTGTATTCTTTCCGAAAGCGAACAAAAATAGCGAAACTGTATTAATTAAAATATTATTTATGGATTCCTCTCCTAACTGGCTTGTTGCATTTGTAGTTTCTGTATCAAACCTGTAATGGTTATTCCAATAGCTATTAATAGGTAAATCAGAGAACAGTAACTTGATTTGTTTAACATCTTTTATCTCTAAAATTTTAGAAAATAAATGATTTGATTTTAAAACCAATGCGGAGAATTGAGCTAAACGCATAGTTGGAAAGTTTTGCGGTCTTAAACGCGAATATTTCCATAAATACCGGTCTACAGAGGTTAGTTTATATTTTTTATTGAGAAACTGATACTCTTTCTGTAATTGCTTAGTATAATTATCCATTACATCCCCATCTAAAAATCCTGCCTGGCCAAAAATTAATGCTTCAATTTGCAATGAGTTATTTTTATGTTTTGCCAATAAGGTTTGCGGTAATGACCGTGCTAATAGTTCAAAAGGTAAGGCATTTACTTTAAAACCAAAATTGCGTGCCAAAGTGATGTAAAATGCATCATCCCAGCTTCCTTTATACTCTTTTAATGCAGTATTAACCAATGCGGATTTTTCTTCCAAACGTTCTACCAACACTCTGGAAAGCCAGCTTTTAACTATAAAATCATCAGCATAGATAATCTGTTTTTCGCAGGGAATCCAGTTTAACCCCTGCATTAATTGTTCATAATTAAACGCAATATGGGCTGGTATTAAATCTTTTAATTCAAGAGTAGGAATTTCGGTTCCATTAGTGCGTAAAACTGATTTATCATGCTGATTAACCACATGCAGAATTACATTATCATAAGCCTTATCCTGCTGATGGTTGTGACGAAGCCAGTCTGAAGAATTCAGGTGAATTTCTACATTACCCGCCCATAGGGTTTTACCTATGCGTATTTTGGCATTCTCAAAATCCGGACCGGCATGTTTATTATGAATGCCGGGAGATAAAATTTCAAGGGTTTCTCCGGCAGTAGTTTTAAGATCAAGCTGGTTGAACAGCCGCAGTTTCCATAAATAATGCAAAAAATCTTCAGCAAAAAGCATAGTTAAAATTAAAGAATTTTATTCTAAAAAATACTTACTACATTAAATCTGTAACTACTTTTTTGCAGGAAGAGGTGGCGCTTTACGGTAATTAGCTACAATTACACCACCAATAATTAATATTGCCGCTAATATGATTTTCAGTGTAATTTTTTCATTTAAAATAAGCCAGCCTAATACGAGCGCTACTACCGCATTAATATAAGTAAATACAGAAACTTTTGTAGACGGAAGTTTTGATAAAGCATATAAATATGCTGCATAGCCGATTAAAGAACCAAATATAGCCAGATAAATTACTGCTATAATACTTGACCTGCTCCATTGATAAAAATGCACATCGGGCTGAATAATAAATTGTGCAATAAGCATAAACAACCCTGCAAATAACATCTGGAAACATAAATTTACCAGCATATTACCAGGATGGTCGGATATTTTTTTAGAATAAATAGTTCCGGCTGACCAGATAACCACAGCTAATAATATAGCAGCTATTCCCAGACGATAATCAGGATTGAAAAAGTCCGCTAAATTGTTTTGATAGATAAGATAGATACCTCCTACACCTAATAAAATTCCTATAAAAATTTTAAGAGATGGTTTTTCAAAGCCTAAACTCAGGTTTAAAACCAAAACGCATAAAGGTGAAAGTGTTGATATTAAAGAGGCTAATCCGCTGCTAATATATTTTTCTGAAAAAGTAGTTAAGCCATTACCCAGCACAATCATCATAAATGACATAATTATATTACGTTTAACCCGTGGCCAGGCCATTTTTTCAAATTGTTTGGTAATTAATAAATAGAATAGCAGTATA
>JBASZP010000092.1:0-1832 GCA_049660965.1 Daejeonella sp.
CTTGAGAAGCTGCCCTATACTCTTCAATCCTAATCTTTCCTTGATAAAATTGCTTTTCAGCATCTTTGTAAACTAGCAATAAATCCTCCATTAATTGCCTCCTAAACCTAAGTATGCGGTAATACTCTTTTAATCGTTCAATGGCATCTAGTACAAAGGTCCTGACCTCTATTTTTCGCTCATCGACAGCGTGACTCCTTACCGTCCACTCACTTTTTGCTGCCTTTACTTTTATAGGTGTTAAAACAAAGGTTCCTAGACTAACACGAAAACCAAAGTTATAACGCGGATAAAATTGTGCTCTATTAATTACATCATTACTTGGGTTAATCGTAAACTCATTTATGTTCACAACTGCATAAATGTCATTCAACCAATTAAAGCGTGCCTCCTTTACACCAAAGCTGGCATAGGTATGCTCTTCCTCAGCCAATTTATTGGAGGGATGATTATTCCACGCCAATTGAATTAGTTTTTCGTCAAAGCTCAGGTCCTTCACATGTGCTGGCACAATAATCTTATTATAATCAATACTTTGACCACAGGTTAATGTAGCCACTATATTTAGCAGAACGATCACACTTAATGTCTTCATAATATATTTGGTTTACTTATCTCGAAGGTTGGGATTTTAACGACAGAAGCGATAAGAAAATAGAAGATAAAATTACTTGGCAATTGAATAATAGCTTGCTGGGGATAATTCGCTACAATAAAGGCATAAATAACTGCTAGTATCCCAGCTAAGTACATTTTCAATTCTGTGTTTTTTAATTGGAAGTAACTTCTGATACCTACAATCAATATTGCGCCTAACCATAGCACATAAATAATTAATCCAATCCAGCCAAGCTCAACGCCCACCCGCACATACCCACTGTCTGGTGCAAAGTTCGCTAGTTCAGAATTCGGATTAAATCTCCTGCCCCAAACTCCGATACTACCAATCCCTGAGCCTATAGGATTATTTTGTATAAAAGGTTTTATCAATTCTTGATTTGCCTCTCGTACTTGATAGGACGGATCATCTGACGGACGAAAGGCAGATCGGATGCGCTCTAAGGAACTGGTGCTGATAAATGGCCCCACACTCTTGATGTCTGAAAATATAATGGCACTACCAGCCAATGCAATAACCGTTACAGCAATTAGTATTTTGGTACGAAAGGTTATAAGGGTATAAAAAAAAAGTCCGGCCGGAAACATAACATATGCCGTTCTTGTTCCTGAATAAACTGATCCTAACAACGTAACACCCGCAGTAAACAATAGTGCAATCTTATAGTTCAGCGCTATTGTCTTTATATTAGCTAGTGTAAGACACAAAACACTGGTTGCTACCATTAAAATTCCAAATACTGTAGGATCATTAAAAAATGAAAATATTCTAAACCGGCCCCAGTTAAAATAAAGCTTAAATCTCTCCGGATCATTTACTATCCAATTCTTTTCAACTTCTAATAAACCATGAAATTCCTGGAATAACCCATAGAGCGCACCCAGTAAAGCCAAGATAATCCACAGAGCCAGTAATCTTTTAAAGAACTTAAAATCTAAAACCTCTAAAACTATAAAATAGAATACAAGATGTCCTGCCATACTTCTTATAGCATAAGCCCAGGCTTCTGGAGACTGACGAGGATTAAAGAGTTCAACAAATGTTAAAATAATCCATACCCAAACAAAAAGACTAATGGCCCCCTTCCATAACTTGAAGTCATTATTTTGAAACTTGCGAAAAATCAACCCAAGCACCAAGAGGAGCAACAGTATATCAATAACCGTTCCCAGTGGAAAATTTTTAATAAAAAAGTAGCCCAGCCTTGCTAGAA
>JBASZP010000093.1:0-3513 GCA_049660965.1 Daejeonella sp.
CGCATCTCAAAGAAAACCCGGGCCTATTGTGTTACACCGCGGATTAATCAAGTTCTATCAACTCTATGACGGATGGGTAATAGCTAAACAGTTCTTTATAGATAGAGATGTGGGTACACAGTAGTCCTTCGGAGAGGGCCGGGGTGAGGCTTTTACCTATGGTCGGTGTTATCACCGTACCATCACCAGCCTGCTTTTACTTTAAATTTTGCTAATTTGCACTATGTATACCGGCATAGAATTCTTTACCGCTACATGTCTTAATTGGCAGCATCTACTGGCAGACAGCAAGCATAAAGAAATAATCATCAACAGTTTAAAATACCTGGTAAAGGATGGACGCATAGATATCTACGGATTTGTTATTATGCCTAACCATATTCACCTGCTATGGTGTAAAAAAGAGAAATGGCTAGGTAAAAACGTACAGCAGCATTTTTTAAAGTATACAGCGCAGCAGATCAAATTTAACCTCCTGGCAAATTACCCTGAGGAGCTTATTAATTATAAGAGTACTCAAAGGGACAGGGAGTACCAATTTTGGGAACGCAGGCCTTTTAAAGCAACCATGAATAGCCGGATAATTTTGGAACAGAAGCTGGACTATATCCATCATAACCCGGTAAAGGCCGGATTATGCGTATTGCCCGAAGATTACCTGTATTCATCGGCGGCATATTACTTTACAGGTACAGATCAATGGGAAATACTAACTCATTATATGGAACATATATAAAAGGTAGTGGTTCGGTGATAACACCGACCACAGGTGATTGCCCGAAGATTACCTGTATTCATCGGCGGCATATTACTTTACAGATACAGATCAATGGAGAATGTTAACTCATTATATGGAACATATATAAAAGGTAGTGGTTCGGTGATAACACCGACCACAGGTGAAATTGACACAATGAACTTACCCTGGTCGTAGCGTCCCGCTACGGCCTTTCAATAAATTTTCCTATACAGGTTTCGTATCACTTCCCTAGGATCATCGGCCAGGTTAATAGCCGCTGAAACCGCCAGGCCAAAAACACCCGTTCTTAACAGGTCTTCCGCGTCATCAGGTTCTATACCGCCAACCGCCAGGAGAGGAACAGAGATACCGGCTTCCTTCATTTTTGAGATGATCGTTTCATATCCCTCAATACCCAGTAAAGCATGATCATTGGGTTTGGTTAAGGTAGTGCGGAAGGGGCCGCAGCCAATATAATCTGCCGCACCGCTTTGGGCAATGCGCTGAATATCTTCAAAAGTATGGGCGGAGGCGCCTAATGTTTTATCATCTCCAATTTGCCGACGTATGGCGGCAAGATCTGCACCTATATCCTCTATATGTACTCCCTGCGCATCCACCTGGTCCAGCAAATGGGTATGTCCGGTTAGAATTAAAGTTGCGCCCCAGTCATCGCAAATAGGGGCAAGCTGGTGAATTTCCGCCATTAAGTCTTCATCATTTTTAGACAGGCAGCGGTATTGTATCCAGTTGGCGCCCGCCTCGCAGGCTAACTGGGTTTGTTCCGCATGGCTGCGATGAGGAAGGTCCTGCGTGAGGTAATGGAATTTAGAAATATATTTTTTCATTAACTACTTCTTATTTCAGAACCTCGCTGATAGGCTGCCCTATAGAACCATTGGGTTCCTGTATATGTAACAGGGCGGCCAGGGTAGCGGCAATATCTGTGATATGATAAGGTTTTACGGATGCCCCATGCTTTATTCCCCAGCCCATAAAAAGCAGGGGGATATGTGCATCATAGGGGTTCCAGGTGCCGTGGGTTGTTCCTGTCAAGCCATACCCCTGGTACCAGCCAGGTTTTAAAATGATCTGTATGGCGCCGCTGCGGTCTGCATTGTACCCGTTCTGTATGCGTCCGCGTAAAGCATCGGGAATGCTTGCCCCCTGAATGTTGTTCATGGGCACCACGTAGGCAACCCCGGTTTGTGTTTTCAGAAAGCGCATACAATCTTCGGTTAATTCAGCTTCGCTGATATTATTTTTAGCCATCAGTTCCCGGTTTAAATTAACCTGGTAATTGCCCAGGTTTAATACCAGGCCCGCCTGTTTGTATTTTGTTTCTAATAAACTGTTCAGGTCTTTTAAAATTTTAGAACCATTCCATAAACCGGCAGGAATCTTTTGATTTATTAAGAGGCCGGGGTTATGTGCAGCGCCATGATCAGCCGTAAGGAAAATGGTATAATTCCCTTTTCCTACTTTGGCGTCCAGGTAAGTTAAAAAACCGGCAATATCCCTGTCTAAACGAAGGTAAGTATCTTCCACCTCAATGGAGTTTGGCCCGAACTGATGCCCGATATAGTCTGTGGATGATAAACTAAGCGCTAAAAAATCAGTAACCGGACCTTTTCCAAGCTGTTCGTGATCAACAGCGCTTTTAGCCAGGTCAAAACTAAGCGAATTGCCATACGGGGTATAACGGATCAGCGATGAATTGGCAGCCATCAGTTCCGAAGTTTTAACCGGAAAGGCAGGAGAGGATGTTCCGGCAAATTTTCCTTCATAAGGGTTATCATCGGGGTAACTTTGAATATAGGTATTGACAGGGTATAAGGTATTCCAGTCTTGTTTTAAATATTTCTCAGCATTTCTTTCGGCATTAAACTGATTTACCCATGCGGGGAGTTCTTTCATATAATAAGTACTGCTGATCCAGTTACCGCTTGCGTCATCAAACCAGTAGGCCGCGTTGGCGGTATGCCCGGCGGGTAAAATTCCGCTGCGGTCTTTCAGGGCAATTCCAATAACTTTCGAGCGGAAGTTGGTGGCCAGTTTCAGCTCATCGGTAATGGTTGTACTCAGTAAATTACGTGGCGACATTTGGCCTGCTTTTGAGGCGCTGCCCAGGGTTTGAACACTGGTATCCTGTGTGCAGTACATCATTTTCCCGGTAGCCTGTATCGTCCAGTCATTACCCGCGATACCATGTATAGCAGGAACGGAACCGGTGTAAACACTGGAATGGCCAATAGCTGTAAATGTCGGGATATAATCTATCTGCGTATTTTCGCAGGTAAAACCTTCATTTAAAAGCCGTTTAAAACCACCGGATCCATAACGGTCATAATAGCGGTACAGAAAATCCCAGCGCATTTGGTCCACCATCAGTCCAACTACTAATTTTGGCCGGGGAATACCGGCGCTTTTTACGGGTGATAGCGTGTTTGCGGGGTTCTGCTGGGCAAATCCCGCGAAGGAAAATAAGATAATAAATACGGTTATAAAACTTCTTTTCAACATTATTATTGGGATATAAGATTTTTAAAGTTAATAATCATCTGGAAATTAACATCGGCATTCTTCATAAGGCCTCACCCCATGTATGCAGGCAGGAAAACAGATGCCTTTGCATCCCCTCTCCAACCGGACTACTGTGTACCCACAAGTCAGAAAATTAAGATATTTGCCAGATGTTAGAGAGAATAAATTCTTTACCGGATTTTAGCGGCTCCTTTGGAGATAAGCGTATTGAAGCGCGGGCACGTGAAGTA
>JBASZP010000094.1:0-3003 GCA_049660965.1 Daejeonella sp.
GGCTTAGCCTGTGCTGGCCGCAGCAAACAAGGCCGGGAATAGGTAAACGTAGGGTTTGTCTGTTGGGCACGGCCTAATGCTCTGTCTTCCCAAACCCTTTTTCATCTATTATTTTAATTGGTGGGCAAGTTAGTTTCAATTTTTATATACCTTTGAACAATCAATAAGGGGTGCCTTGTTTGCGAGATCGAACACAAAAACAGGCTGAGAACATACCCATCGGAGATTAGTTAACAGTAATAAGTTGAAAGTGAAAAGCATTCCTGCTTTTAACGCTAAACATTAAACTTATAACCTTTCTCTGAGCACCTGATCCGGATAATGCCGGCGTAGGGAAGGTAAAAGTTAAAATGGCTGCATATCCCCTGCATGTGGTTTGTTTAACTAATCATACTAAGACAAATGAAAAAATTCTTATTTATGGCCCTCATGGTGATGATGATCCCATTGATGGCTTCAGCTCAATACACCCTGAGCGGAAAAGTCTTTGAAAAAAGAATGGCGACCGGACTTGCCGGTGCAACAATACTGCTTAAGGAAATAGACCTCTCTGCACAAAGTAATGAAGCAGGGGAATTTACTTTCCCTCAATTAACAGCCGGAACTTATACCATCCGTGTGACTTATGTGGGTTACAGGGCAATGGAGAAAAGGATCAGTTTAAATTCGGATATACAGGTAGATTTTACACTTGAAAGCATCGCTCTTTTAAGCGATGAGGTTATTGTTAAAGCTACCCGTGCCTCTGCAAACTCGGCAACAACTTATAAAAATTTAGATCGGGCAGAACTACAGAAAAACAATTCGGGGCGTGATATTCCCTACCTGCTTAACCAAACCCCTTCTGTGGTGGTCAGTTCTGATGCAGGCGCCGGGATTGGTTATACCGGTATCCGTATCCGAGGAAGCGATGCAACACGGATCAATGTGACTTTGAACGGCATCCCCTTTAATGACGCGGAAAGCCAGGGTTCATTCTTTGTAGATCTTCCCGATTTTGCCTCATCGGTAGACAATATCCAGGTTCAGCGTGGTGTTGGAACCTCTGCCAACGGCGCAGGCGCTTTTGGCGGAAGTTTAAACATTCAAACCACTACCCTGCGTGATTCGGCTTATGCGGAATTGAATAATACCTACGGCTCTTACCAAACGATAAAAAACACGCTAAACATCGGTACGGGTTTGTTAAATGATCAGTTCAGTTTTGACGGACGTTTATCGCGTATTCAGTCGGACGGGTATATTGACAGGGCTTCATCCCGGTTAAAGTCTTATTTTTTGAGCGGGGCTTATTATGGTAAACATAGTTTGTTAAGGGCCAATGTATTTTCTGTCTCAGAAAAAACATACCAGGCCTGGAATGGTGTACCACAAGCCTTACTTAGCACTAACCGTACTTTTAACAGCTTTACTTATGATGACCAGACGGATAACTATACCCAGGATCATTATCAATTGCTGTATTCTAATGCTTTATTGCCTGAGCTTTCAGTAAACGGTGCATTGCATTATACCCATGGCAAAGGCTATTACGAGGAATATAAAGATGGTCAGGAACTGTCAAAATATGGTATTGAACCCGTAAGTATTGGCGGAAGCATTATAGAAGAAAGTAATTTAATTCGCAGGCGCTGGCTGGACAATGATTTTTACGGATTAACCTATTCCCTAAACTATCACCCGCGATCAACCCTAAACTTTACCCTAAGTGGCGCATATAATGAATATAAAGGCAATCATTTCGGCGAAGTGATCTGGGCGCAGTTCGCATCAAACAGTACTATCCGCCAGCGCTATTATGATGGAGATAGTTTTAAAACCGACCATACTATTTTCGGAAAAGCAGAATATCATCCTGGTAAGTTTAGTCTCTTTGCCGATCTGCAATACAGAAACATCAATTATACCATCGGCGGAACGGATAAGAACAGAAATGCTTTAGCTATCCGTGAAAAGTTTAACTTCTTCAATCCCAAGTTTGGTTTAAGCTACCAGGTAAACAGGGGCAACTCTGTTTATGCCTCTTTTGCGGTAGCCAATAAAGAGCCTAACCGCGATGACCTGGTAAATTCAACCCCCTTAAACCGCCCGAAACCGGAAAACCTGAAAGATATGGAACTGGGTTATCGTACCAGTGGGGAAGGTTTTACTGCCGGGATAAACGGCTATTATATGCAGTATAAAGACCAGCTGATCCTCACCGGGAAAATAAATGACGCGGGTGAATATATCCGCCAGAACGTACCGGATAGTTACCGGCTGGGTATAGAATTGGACGGGAAAGTACAGATCAGCGACCAGCTAAGCTGGGCTGCAACACTCGCTTTAAGCAAAAATAAACTAAAGACCTTTACAGAATTTCTGGATGATTACGATAATGGCGGACAGTTAATCAGTAATTATACTAATACAGCTCTTGCATTTTCGCCCGATGTTGTCGCTTCTGGTGAATTAAGTTTCAAACCATTCGCGAAAACAGAAATTGCTTTATTAAGTAAATATGTTGGTGAGCAATATTTAGATAATACTTCCAATAACAATCGCAAAATAAACTCCTTTTTTGTGAACGATGTGCGCTTAAGCTATAACACCTCCTTTAAAGGAATTAAGAATATAGGCTTAACACTTTTGGTCAATAATATTTTCAACCACCTGTATGAAAGTAACGGCTATACGTTTACCAGTTTTGCAGGCGGCGTGCTGACCACAGAGAATAATTATTTCCCGCAGGCAACACGAAATTTTTTACTTTCGCTGAGTTTGAAGTTTTAATGTATAACCTGAATTCCGCTTTGGAAATTGCAATCTTTGGCTCAAGGCCTCACCCCATGTATGGAAATGAGGCATTGTACTGTCCGTAGTGCCCCTCTCCGGTTGGACTACTGTGTACCCACATCTCTATCTATAAAGAACTGTTTAGCTATTACCCATCCGTCATAGAGTTGATAGAACTTGATTAATCCGCGGTGTAACACAATAGGCCCGGGTTTTCTTTGAGATGCG
>JBASZP010000095.1:0-6212 GCA_049660965.1 Daejeonella sp.
ATGCAATATTTTTCATAAACAATAGGATTCACACTCAAGGTCGATTCTTCAATGTGATATTTTTGAAAGTAGAATTCAGGCAATTTTTCAACAATTTCCATTTTAAATTTTATAGTTGTCAAAAACCAAAAAACCGATCTTAGCACAAATCGCCTCAAATTTAATTTCTGCCTATTACTAAAATCACCAGAAATATCATCATAGGTATTAATGTAGAAAATCTTATTTTGTAGCGATAGCGTTTTGATAAATGCGGATGTTATCCAATCCTCGTACCTTGAGAAAAAATAAACATCATGATTAGTTACATGATTAAAGTATCTATCATTTAATGCCTTAATTCTTTTTCTTTCCGCAATTATTGTTCGAAAGTCTTTTAATGTTGGATTTTTATACGGTATAAATAATAGACTTTTTAAATCGAGATTTAATCCTTTAATAAATTTATAGTTGTTCTCTACGTTAACTACATAAATTGATAGGTTCGTAATCCTGTTAAATTTCTCATAAACTGTTAATATTAAAGGCAGATCAGAAGGTGCCTGACAAAATAAGATAATAGGTTTAGCATGATCAGCCATAACTAGTTATACTTTCCCTCATTCTTAAGTCTGAGGAATGTTTCGACATCTCTCATCTTAATTACTTTTGCTGGATTTCCTCCAATAACTGCATAATCTGGAATATTTCTAGTTACTACAGATCCGCTGCCAATAACCACACCTTCACCAATGGTTACGCCTGGAATAATTGTCACATTTGCGCCGATCCAAACACATGCTTTAATCAGGACAGGCTTCAGAATTACCTTTTCATCGTAAGGTATAAACGTATCACTCATGTAATTATGATTTGAAGAAAAAATGGTTAGTCCTTTGCCAATGTGGCAATATTCCATGATCTCTACTCCCCCTTCAGCATTAATGTAACAATCGCCGTTTATAACCACGTTTTTACCAATGGTAATATTTTCGGGGCGATTGAGTGTAAAATTATGATTGAAATCTGGCCCAATAATGATGGAAGGGGTTGTACAGTTAACCTTTGAAAATAGGTATCGATTGTTCATGCCAAGATAAATCGAACGAATCTTATTTATAATTTTAATAAAAAGCATTTTCACCTTTAAGTTTGCAGAATTTAAGTTGATCTCTGTATTTAATTACTTTTGCAGGATTGCCACCAACAACTGCACATGGCGGAACATCCTTTGCAACCACAGCCCCAGTAGCCAGTATACTTCCTTCACCGACTTTGACACCGGGTGAAATTGTTACATTTGCACCGATCCATACAAAATCTTCAATAATAACCGGCCTAAGGATAATTTGCTCATCATATGGGATTTTGGTTGGATTCATGTAATTATGATTTGCAGAAAAGATGGTTAGATTTCTACCAGTATGTAAATATTTCCCGATTTTGACACCACCAGTAGCATCAATAAATGCACCTGACTTAAGATGACTAGTTTCATCAATGAAAAATTTTGATAAATCGCCATTCATGCTAGTGATTACTATACCTTCCATTCCTTGCATAGAATAATTGATTGGCAGGCCTGTCTTTCTTTTCAGTCTTTCTACTCCAGCTAAGTTTACAATATTTCTCAAAGAATTAATTATTAAATCTATATTAAAAAAAATAAAAATTTTTAAAATAAGCATTCTCATAATTACACGATCTCGTAAGTATTAAATAATCTTTTGACAATGACGAAAGATGCAACTGCTAAAAATACGAAACTAATTACACTAGCAATTGCTGGACCATAATCTCCCAAAATATTTATTAAAATAAACGAAAATACAACAATCAAAATGGAAGCAGTCAGGATTAATACGGTTTTCAATTTAGTTCTTTTAAAATAATCTATAACAATACCGGTTGTACCATAAATACCAAAAAAAGCTTGGCCGAAACACATGATGTAAATTATTGGATAAGCATCCTGGTACTTTGCTCCTAAAATTAGATGCCCGAAAAAATATATAACTAAACAAAATACTGCTGTTATTAACAAAATCAATATCAAATAAATCAATGTAAGCATGAGGATAAACTTCCTACCCTCTCTCTTACTCAACTTTTTAAAAACTAAAGGATAGATTACTTTAATCATATTTCCGTTTATCATTGCAATAAATGAGACAATACTGCCCGCTGCGGCATAAATACCTACTTCTTTTAGACTAAAATAATGAAGTAAAAAAAAACGATCTGATTGATTTATAGCCCAGCCCGCAAGCGTTGTCAGTATTAGAGGAGAGCCGTAGTGCATAAAAAACTTGAATTGAAGCTTATTTATATGAAAACTGAATTTTTTACCAATCGAACTGAAAAAATAAAACCGAAAGATAAGCACAAGAAACTCCGCCAATATTAGTGCAATAATCCTAAACTTCCAATCTAAATTAAAAATGGAGATAAATAAAAATGTTAATAAAAAGCTGGACAGAACCGTTGCTGTAGATATTAGACCAAAACGAGCTGCTTGTGAGTTTTGAAAAAGCTCCGTATTATGTACATTAACAAAAGCTTGTATCAAACCCATAACTGTAGCAGAAATAATTACAAAGCCAAAATCAGGAACAATGAGAGAAATTAAGCAAGCTAAAGCAACAAAAAAGAGGGAATTTAATAAAACGAAAGTAATGTACTCATTTCTAAATTTCAGATAACCCTCTTCATTTAAATCAACAATTTCTATTGCCTGCAATCCATTTGCACAAAATGTAACTAATGAAGGTGTAAAAAAAAAGATACTTGAAAAAATTCCAATTCTTCCATAATCCTCAACGGGAATATGTTTTGTGAGATATGATATTGATAAAACAGAGATTACAGCATTAATAATAGTAAAGATATAATAATTGACAAAATTGATAGCTTGTTTATGAAAAATGTACTGTTTTAATTTTATCATTTTTATTGTTTTAGGTATGCTTATTAATCAATTTTGCAAAAATTGTAAAAAGCAATCAGCTTAAAACCTATTGCTAAAACTGAGTTTATTTGCAAATTGAAAAATTATTTTTATCCATATTCTTTTAAAATCTAGCAATCTTAATAATATTACCTATCTTATTAAATAAATTAGCATGTCCTTCTTTATTGAGATGGTGGAAATCACTCATCAGCATGCCATCTTTAACATCAGCATTATCAATATAATTATTGCCTAGTTTAGCTTGTATGATTTGATTGTATTGAATGATATTCTTTCTTATCCCAGGAATTTGTTCTTCGTATTTATCTGTTGCAGGTACAATTAAGTTCCAGTAAACTGGGATGTTATTGAATATTTTTAGAAATTTATCAATATTGGTTTCGAAAGCAGTAATTGTTGTTGAAGTTTGACCTCTATATTTTCTCAAAAATGGGAGAAAAGGTTTTAATATCACTTTTGAAATATTTCCGATAATGGCATTTGAATTTAATAAAGCCATTTCTCTTCTTCCCAATGCTCTCGGTGCACAATCTACTATTCCAGATTGTACTATAACCAAATCAGGGTTAACCGCAAGATAATATAATAATTGACTGGCTAAAGTTGTTATCGTTCCGCCACCAATACAAAGATCTATAAAATCATATTCCAGAAACTCTTTTTTGCATAAGTAGATGTAGGTTTCTTCGTACAGCACGGTTTCGGGCTGCAATCGTGGCAAACCCAATGAGTCTGTAATAAATAGAATTTTTTTCTTCATAAAAGTGATTATGAATAAGAATATCCACTCATCTTAATGTAGGTTTCCATTAACTTAAATTGCTCTTCAATAGTACAAAAATCGGTATAATCGCTTTCTAAGAATGCTTGTGTCTGCAAATAGATCCCTGGTTTAAAATCAATGTCTAAATTTTCATCCGTTAATTCTACAGGTGCAATTTGAACACTTCCTATTTCCTGAACGAATAATTTTTCAATTGGTTTCATGATAAATCTATGTTTTGATGTCATCATTTCAACAGACCAACGCCCTGGGGCAGCCCAATTTGCAGTATAGGAGAATAAGGCATTGTTTTCTGAAATACCCGCACCAACAAAAATCGAAGACGAAGGATGCCAATCTAATGAACCAGCATGATAGGCTGATAATTCAACGGGTTTACCTCCTAAAAAAAATGCTGTATCTATAACGTGGGTAGAATTTCCTAAAAACCAATTTTCATGTTCTGCCGGATCCTTAACCAAATCTTTAATGGTATGAGACCACTCTGTAAACTCAAAGAAATAAGATTTAACGCCACCATCAGCAATAATCAATTCCCGCGCTTTTCTTACAGCTGAATAAAACCTTCTGTTGTATGCTAATAAAACATTTACTTCAGCAGGCAACGCATTTATTATAGACTTAATTTCTTTAGGGTATCCAATGCCTGGTTTTTCTAACAAAATATCTGTCACACCGTAGTTTAACAGAAGTAATGTTGTTTCGGTTAATGCTTCAATTCCAACGGCAACAATAACTTTTTCAGGAAGTAAAGGCTTTTTTTTCAAAAATTCTGATAAGCCACCCGTGTATGTGACAACGTCAAATTCTTTACTAAAAGAATGAGCTCTATCTTCTCCTCTGCCAATTGCAATAAAACCTATGCCTAAAGCTTTTAAAACTTTTGCATATTCTTCAGCCATTAATCCAGTTCCTATTAACCAAAGATTATCATTAGTTTCTTTCATGTTCTTGAATTTACGTTATAGGAAAAACTTTATGATCTATACTTAAACTTAACCAGTCGAACATTAATTTATGAACTTTCAAAGATTCCGATATGTTGGGTAAAGCGGATTTTCCAGCTGCGATTGAGTCAATCCACATGGAAGTTAAATCACCTAAGAAAGGTGAATTGAATTTAATTTTGACGGATTCCTCATAATCCGCTCCATATCTTTGTATAGGCATTTCGCTATTCTCTTTTCTTAATGTATCTATTCTTTGCTGCTGAATTTCATCTATAGTAACATGACCAAATGGAGCAACAATATCCCAACCTCCAAAAACTGAACTCTGAGCTGTTATAGACAGATGTGCCCTGCCTACCTCTTTTTCATTTTTGAAAAATTTAATTGTACACCATCCACCGAAATCACCATATTCAGGTCCACGTCCGCTTGGCAAAGCTTGTTTTTCTATCTCTCCTGCAACAACTTCCGCATCATCTGCATCTAGAAGGAAATATAGCATGTCCAAATAATGAATTCCATTCGCTCCAATGCCAATAGAGCCTGTATTAATAGAAATAATTTTGTAGCCCATTAATTGGGTTTTACTATTAAAATCATTTTTTAGAGCAATAAAAGAATCATAAAGCCTCATGTTAAGGTTTACATAAAAATTTGCATCCGTTTCTTCTACAAATGCTGAAAGTTCGGCAACATCTTCGTAACTCTGTCCCAATGGTTTTTCCACTAGAATATGAGAAGTTCCCTTACTAATCATTTCTTTACATAGTTCTTTTCTATTCTTAGCGGGCGAAGCAATAATCGCCAAATCAGCTATAAATTCTGTGGATGGTAGATTCGAAATCAGCTCGAAAACAAACTTATCAACTAAGCCATCATCATTTAACTGTTTTTTGGCATTTTCTAGTGCTTGACTATTAATATCCAATAATAAGATATTCTTAATACTTTGATTTTTCGCTGCTCCAATAGCATGCCTCATTCCCATTCTTCCGGCACCAACAATTATTAGGTTCATACTTAGCAATTACTATTAATCATTTAAACCTTTACCTGCAACATTATGCCTTAACTTCCACTTTCCTTCTTCATCTTTACCCCATAGATGTGGAGATCTGAACTTATCAACAAGCTCATGGAAATATTCACCGTCCATGTCTAGATACTTCATTACATCCTCAAAATAACGGTCAGGGAATTCCCCGTCAAAACGGTTGACTAGCGCAACTCCCTCTTCACGGGTTAAGTGCTTATTTCTAATTTCCTGAGAAGCATCATAAGAAGCTCTTCCGATTCCAAATTTAATGAATGTAGTATAGAAGTGAAGATCATCTATTTTATCGTCTATACCGCTATATTTACTATATGTTCCTTGAGTTCTATGAGGCCTGGCTTTAAAACCTGTATTCTCCACTGCATAATAATAAACCTCTTGAGGAGTCCACTTTAAATAATAGCCCAGGTAATGTACTTCTACATTTGCTTTATCAAGCTCTTCAAGCGTAGGCGGTAAGTAGGACATAAGATC
>JBASZP010000096.1:0-9039 GCA_049660965.1 Daejeonella sp.
GAATGATCATATCCGAAAGACTGTCGACATTCGTACCTGTTGCCAGTTCATCGGCTTGTTTTGCCGCTTCTTTTAAGGCGTTTGCAACATCTACGCCTTCATCTTTTAATTTCTTCAGCTGCTCAAATAATGCCTTTGCGCCTTCCGTTAATTTACTCTGTGTATAAAGCTGTTCGATCTGGTCATAACTCATACCGGCCAGGCCTTGCAGGTTTTGGGTAGTCTTTGCCTTTCTAAACCAGGTGCCGTGTTTATATGTTTCGCTGGCGATAAACTGCTGTCCCTGAAGCTGGGCAAATAGCTGTTCCTGCTGTGATTGAATATCTGTTGTTTGACTGGTTAATAAGGCCTGCTCTTCTTTGATCGCCTTTAAATTCGTAGCATGATCATTTGCATTTTGTCTCGCACGTTCTCGAAGTAAGGCCTGATATTCTCGCTCGCCCTGCGATGCTTTGGCATAGAATTCATCCAGCTCTTTTCGGGCTGCGGCATTCATTTCTTTTGTTTTTTTGCCGATGCTAAATAAACCGGTAATTGCGGAAATGCCCTTAGATATACCGCCTATAATGTCACCTGTTGCAAATGATGCAACTGATCCGGCAGCATCCGAACCAATCTTCGCCAGTGAACCGATCGTGCTTAATGTATAAGCAAGTTCTTTATTAGTGTCACCAACCGCATTGGAAAGATCATCAAAAATACCTCCTACTTGGGATAAGCTATCAGAAATTTTATTAAACTTTTTAGCAGTCCCATCCGCTTGACTATTCAGTAATAAGTTTATTTGTGCAAGTTCTTCACGTTGCTTTTGGTATTCTTCGGTAGACAGCTTTTCAGTAGCCAGTACATTTTCAATCAGCTTTTTTCTGGCTTTCAGATCATTAATATAAGATTGATTCCTGCTTATATTAAGAGCAGCATTAGCTTTTACCAACTGATCTTCCAGGCTTTTCCGAAGCTCCGGGCTTAAGTCTTTGGCCAGCTTTAATGTAGTTTTCAAGGCTTCCACCTGTGCTTTCAGCTGCTTTCGGGTGTACTCTACAATTTGTTCGCTGAGTTCACGGTAAATAGTCGTTTTCTGAAAAGCCTCATCCTTTGCAGCATCAACGGCCGCATTTCTCTTCTGGTAGAGTTCTGCGATTTGTGCATCCACATTTTGGCCCGGTGATCCCTTTCTTAAATCTTCTGCCTTTTTACGGTATTCAGCATTTATTCGTTCCGTTTCTTGTGCTAATGTTAAAGATGCCTGGTAAGCATCCGCATAATCTTTATCCCGGGCTTCTTTCCTGACCTTTGTTTCAACTGCAATACCCTCACTTAATAAATTAAGACGTTCCTGCGTTTTTCCATCAAAACCGCCGGCTAATCCCTGGGCAAAGGTCAGGGACTGTACTTCCTCTAATTTCTGTAGATAGGTTTTAGTAAGATCAACCTCATTAGCAAACCGTTTGTTAGCGTTTTCTTTTCCTACCTGGTTTTTGTAAGTTTCATAATCAGCATATAGTTGCTTTTGTTCCTCAAGGTTTATTTTTAGCTTTTCAGTTTCCTGGCGATAAGTTAAATCAGCAATAGCAGCATCACGTGTTTTGTTTAGACTTGAACCATCAACCTGATGTAATCTGTTCTTAGGATCAGCATTAAATTTTTGTACTTCCTCGGCAATTTTTTTGAACTTATCCCTAACCGATTGTAATTCCTGATCATTCTTATTTAAGGATTTGCGGGCATATTCACTATCAATATCAGCAATCCTTTGTTGAAGTGCCTCCTGTGCCTTTTTAGATTGTTCGTTAAGTCTGGCAGCTCTGGCTGCTGCTGTTTCTTCAGCTTTAGCTCGTTTTTTCTGCGACTTACCATTAATTTCCGCAATCTCAGCATCGATAGCTTCAGCTTCTTTTATTAATCTGGAACGAAGTTCTGTTTGACTTTTATCGGTAGGAAATATTTTAGATGCCTGGTCTCTTTTACTTTCAGCTTCAGCTTGTAATTCAACAATTGATAAATAACCCTGTGAGAGTCTGTTTTTTGTTAAAATTTCTTTATTCTGGGCTTTTAGTTCAGCCGATACATTTTGAAGGGCAAGCAGGTCTGTTGAGGCTTTAGATAATTGAATATCAGCGAAGGAGTTTCCGGGACTGCTCTCAAAATTCTTTTTAGCTTTTAAGTAAACAGCAGTTTGCTTCTTTACTGCATCTTCAGCAATTTTAATTAACCTATCTCTCTCGGCTTGATCTGCGCTTTTGAAATTTGCCTTAGTAAACATTGCGAGAATTTCTTGAGATTTCTTAGTAGCTTTATTAACATCTAAAGCTTCAGAATTAAAAAAATCCCGGAAAAAGTCCGCTGTTTTCGTTTTAAAGTTTTGCCATACTGTTGCTGTCTTACCTATTTTATCAGCGAATAAATCAATAGACTCTCCGCTTTTTTCCATTTCACGATCAATAATATTTCCTACCGCAACTGCAAAATCTCCTGTCTTTTTAAATTCTTTTTGTACTTCAATAACTGAAATATTAAGGTTATCTATTTTTAAAACTGATTTTCGACCAATACCGTCAATAAGAGAATCTACTAAATAATCAACTTCTTTTCCGGTATCTCTTGCCTTTTTTTGTGCAAACGCAAGCCCTTTGGCCAATACATCCATAGGAATACGAAAATCGTTCGCTTTTACCGCAGTTTGCATCAGCTTCAAATCATCAACAGTACCTTTTGTTGCAATTCTTAGTTTATTAAGTAATTCGGGATTGTTTAACCTGGAAAATGCAATTTCAATACCTTCAGATTGATGAGCAATCCCAAAGAGTTCTTTACCTAATTGAACAACTTCTGTAATTAACGAAACTATTCCTAATGCACTAAATACACCTAATAAAGTCGTTTTTAATCCGCCAGCTAACCCGCTGGCCTTACTGATGGCGTTACCCATCGAATCGAAGCCAGTTTTTCCGGCGTTGTTCAATCTTCTTATTTCCGCTTCAGTTTCCTGTATCTTTTTATTGTACTTATTTAAGCCATCGACCTGAAATGCATTATTAGCTATAAACTGATATTGTTTAAGCTTTTTGTTAAGCTCTTCTATGGTAGCTATTTCCTTATAATGAGTATTTAGAACAGCCTTAATTGCTATATCCTGTTTTTTTGAACTTTCAATAGCAGTAGTGTCAACCCCTTTAATCTGAGCCTTAACCTGTTCAGCAGCTTTAGCCACTTCCGGGTTATTAATTAAAAAATCTATATTGATAGGGCCTAACTCTTCCATTTTATAATCCTAAGAATTCGATAAGTTCTTCATCGCTCTCAATTTCTTTCTTATTGGTATTTTTTTTCTTAACGCCGGGTCCATCTGCTAACATGAGTTGGATGTTAATCCAGCTGATGCCCCAAAGAACATATTTTAAACTCCAGCCTGTTTTTTCGATTATGGCCCAGGCAAAACCCCAGAGGCTATGGAGACCGGTGGCCTCTAACTCCTCTTCGCTCTTTGGCTCAAATCCGGACTCGTCATTTTCATGTCGGCCACTAATTTGATAGTATTGAAAAAATCCTGCGTACCTGAGAATATTACCATCAGGTAAACCAGGGCGCATAATTTTTGCGGGCTTATTTTCCAAATTAACCAGGCTGCTAATAATCCGGTTAAGAGTAAACCCCGCCAGTAGCCATTAAGCAGAGCGGTAGCCATAATCTTAGCCATCATACGGCCATTCTTAGCAACTAACTGGTGTGCGTTTTCATGGTCTATTCCGGCCAGCTGATCCGCTGTGATCCCTGTTTTGAGGTACAACCGGGAAATGCGCATTAACGTGCCTAATTTCGGCTGACGGATAACTGCTGAAACATTCTTTTTTCCAAAGAACCTTAAAAAAAGAGGCGCAGGTATGGAAACCTTTACGCCTCTTTCTAACAGGGTATCAGCTGCTAACGTTTCCGTTTTGACAGCATCCAATGTATCAGCCGCCAATTTTTCATTTCTGACAGCATCCATTATATTATACTTTAGATATGCTTAATGGAGCAACTGCGGAATTAGGTTTTAAAACCCGTGCTGTTATATCTACTAAAAGAATTCCACGCTTACGGAATGGCATATTCAATTTTGCGGAAATTTTAGCCCGTGGAATTTCAATTTTGACGCCTCTCTTCGTGATGATCTCTACAGACCGCTCAATATTTACCGTTTCGTCTGGAGCGTCCCATACCTTATCCGGTGAAACACCAGTCACTGTACCGCCCAATACTTCAGCTAATACATCCGGCGTAAAATCCATAATAGACCATTTAAGAGTTTTTACACCTTTGGTTTCTAAAATCTCAATGGGATCATCCAGTTCTTCAGAAAAAATTTCCTGAGACTGCGCATCGCCTTCAACCAAGTCTGCGCTATCCTGATAGGTTAAACCAAGTACGGCTAATACGGTACTCATTGTGCCATCAACCGGGATTTCTCCTAATTTTATTGACTCTAAGCCAATGCTTCTAATTTCTGCCATGTCATTAATTTTTAATGAATATTTTTTGTTTTTTCTGTTCACTGCCTAAGCCCCATTGAAGGGGCTTAGTTAATATTTAGTTATTTGCTTTATTACTTGCTTTCTGCCTCTTTTGCAGCAATTGCGCTTTTCAATTTCTCTATACCAATAAGATTATTTGGAGCTTTACCAAACAATTCTTTATAGCGGCTTACAAGTGCGGCTTTATCTTCTACAGAGGCCTGATCCGTATTTAATGCAGTTGTTTCAGCAACTGGAGTCTGATCCGTATTCGCTTCTGATGCTACAGCGGCTGGCTCCTGATCTGTATTTGTTTTAATCGGCTCTATATTCTCAGTTACTGGATCTGTGGGTGCTTTAGTTTTGGTTTTTGTGACCTTTTCAGTAGCTTCAACAACTACTCTATGATGTGTATCAACCTTCTTATCCGAAAGGCCGGATGCATGTCCATCAGCGAAATGTTTAACGGAAAATACCTGACCGTCTGAGGTTGTGTAAAACGCATCCACTTGGGGATACTTTTCAAAAAAGCCTTTCAGCTGTTCTTTTTCTTCTTGTTTCATTTGAAATAATTAATAATCTGTTTATAAAATAGTATGATGGCCAATACGACCAATAAGAGTAATAAGCCGTAAACCCATCCAGGGGGCGACCACCACGGTGTACGTGTATCGCTATCCTCCTGGGTTTTGTCTGATTTAACAGTTACCGCCATTTCCGCAGCTGATTGGGTTTCGTTTTTAATATTGGTTTTAGCAACCGGTTTGGCTGCCAGTTGAAAATTAAGATCATGTCCGGTCAGCTTACCGCCAGCAGTTCTCCGGGGCTTTAATTGAAAATTATATTTAATGCCTCCTGATTCACCGGTGAATATTTCCGGCTTACCCTGGTTCGTGCTATCAACTTCTAAAGGCATCGGCACAAAAACATTCCCGGATAGGCTGTCCCCGAAAAATTGCGTTTCTAACATGTTCTTTTGAAGAACTGCTACATGGGCAATTGCTGACTGAGTTTTGCTTGACTGGGTTTTAGTCACCTGTTTTCGCGTCTTACAAGCGAATAATCCGGTTAATAAGAGTAATGCACAAAAGAGTATCCTTTTCATAATTCAACCGGATTAATAAAGCCTAACAGGTTTAAACCATCTTTTTTAAATGGACGGTTCAATGTTCTTAGTTTACGGGCCACACGGTCGCCCTCACGGCTGCCATTGGCGTTGGTATTGCCTTCGATCGTTTGAATGGTGTTAGTATCGATCATCTTTTCAACTATTCCGGCATGGCCTTTAAACGTTTCGCCTAATTGCCAGATCACAATTGACCCCGGTAAAGGGTCATTACTTACTTCAAATGTGCCAGCAGTTTTATGATTGTTGAAAGTCATCTGAGCCCCGCCGGTATTGCAGCTGTTCACTACTTTTAATAAGCGGACATTATCCTTATAAGCCTTACGATAAATAAGCTTTGGCAGGTAAGCACACCAAGCCTGGCCTGGCACCCATCCAACAGATCGCAATTCCTTTTCAAAATTTGCATCCTTAAAACCAGCATTGCCCGGCTTTTCTAACTGACCGATATAATAACATGCAGCACTAACTATAAACTCTGCCCTGGTCATGATAAAAGTGTATTAATTTTGGTTTGTATTTTATTGATCCAATGCGTTTTGTCTTTGCCGCTGATGACTGCTAAATTTTCAAGAATGCTGATCATGTTTTCTAACACGATCTGTACAACCAGGAAGATGTGTAACCAATCGAAAATGATCGCGGCTAAGTCTTTACTATGATTTTTAAAAGAATTAGACATTAAATAAGGGACAGCAATGAGTACCAGGTAATAGAATACTTTAAAGGTGAAGCGTGAAAGCTTCATGCTGCTGATCTGATCCCCGCGAATATTGCTTGCGCCTATTCCGCTGATCAATTCAGTTACAAAAACGATCAATAGGGCTGAGAACGCCAAACCATCCAAGCCAAATATTTTATCCACCGAAACTGCCAATGCGCTAATGATCATACTTACAACTGATAAATGATATTTAGAACTGGGTACAAGGCTTTGTGCCAGTTCAGTCCAGCTGTTATAATCAAAGGTTTTTAGCAATTTTTGAATAAATAGTTTCATGGCTTTTAAATAGCCCCTCTCTGCATATAGAGAGGGGTTAAGTGAAATATTATGCTGCGTCCTGGTTAAGCATGATGATGCCTTTATCATCTTCCCTGCGACGACGACCACCCATACGTAATAAGGATGAATACACATCTCCATAATATTGCGGGTCGTTGAGGTTTTCAAAGAATTTCACCTCTCCTAATGCACGCGCTACCGCATTTTTTTGCCAGAATATGGCCACTTCATTATCAGTTGTTGCACCAACCGCGCCCAATGCTTTGACTACATTTGAACTGTTGGATATAGCTACAGAAGACCGGTCAATAATATTAAAACTATACAGCTTTCCAATGACTCCGGTACTTGCATCCATATACTGTGAAAAGTCTTTGTATTGTGTCTGACTTAAACTTTCCACTAACTGATCAAGCAGGTTTGAAGGAATTGCGGCATAACGTTCTTGTTTTTTTATGTTATCAACATTAAACTTTGTCATTGCCCGACGTACATCCGCAGGGGTGAACAATTTACGGTTACCTGTCGCAGAAGGCGCAGTTGCAGCTGTTGCACCACCGGTAGTTAATAATTTAGAGGAAGCATTTATGCCGGTCAGCCATTTAATTATCAAGTCATCACCAGCGGTTTCTGTAATTACACCAGCATGGTCACCATAAACACTGTCAATCTTATCATAAGATAATTCTACTTTTTCGGCATCCTGAACATGTGTCGGATCGGTTGAATATTCGTCCAATGAATAGACAATATCTGTATCCGTGCGGCGAACAGCAGCGGCAGGAAAACTTGACCTGTTTTTTACAACTGTCGGTTTACTGCCAGGTTGCGGGATATGCACGATCTTTCCGGCTAATACCTTGTCATCATCACTAAAAGCGTACTTTAAGAACATATTATCTTTCCATAACCGTTCGATGATATAGTTTACCCAAATTTCAACTTCAACACCGTTTGCGAAGCCGGCACGTTTTTCACTAATAAGCGATAAGCCAATCGCCACAGCAGCAATAGTTATAAAGACTGTTTCCGTAGAATAGTTGGTTTGTTCGGCTATCGCATTGGCCGCGGGTGCGATCATCAGCATAGACCCGATAAATAAGAGAGCAATACTCAGTAGTTTTTTCATTTCCTTGTTATTTTTACTTAATTTTTAATTTTTGTTAAATTAGATTTAAAGGGGGTTTAAATGGGAATTAGTTAACGGGCTCTTTGCCAAATTTCTCCTTGTACTTAGCTTTGTAAGTTTCAGGGTCAGCAGCTTTTAGCTTTTCCAGTTTGCCGCTATTAAATAGCTCGTTAAATGAAAGTTTGGTTAGTGTAACCAGCTCTTCTTTTTGAGCATCAGTAACACTTCCTCCAGCTGCTAAGGTTGCCTGAACGGTTGCCGCTCCGGCCATACCGTTAAGCAATTTTTCAACGCTCTCAAAGTTTCCTTCCGCCAGTTTGACAAACTCCGCCTTTTGGCCAGCCGTAATTTTGCGGGCATCCACTGCACCCTGAACCAGGGTTTCAATTTTGGCGGTATTCGCAAGCTTCACCTGCTCATCCAGTTTGGTTTGTAAACCGGCAGCTGTTTCATCAGCTGTTTTCTTTTCAGCTTTCAGGCTTTCAATTTTGGCATTTTGCTGGTCAGCCAGAGTTACCAGGTTTTGAATGGCCGCAGTCGCTTCAGCTTCTGTAGCGGTTTCGGCAGGCAGCTTTAAAAGAGCCAAGATTGCCGGAGCGGATAAATGGATTAATTTCATTTCTGTTTTTTGTTTTGTTAAAATAAGAGCTCTGATGCTATCATCAGAGAGGGTAATTAATTTATCGTTCGCATCATATAAGGCAACAGCATAAGCTTCAGGGTTTGCGCCAATATCTACGCAGGAGATTTCCTTTAGGACGGACTTCATTACCGTTGGCCCCGATTGGCCAGGTAATAGATTATCAGGATTATCACTTACATCAATGGGTTGGGTACCCAGGCTAAGCATGTTAAGCGTGCCGTTTTCGTATTTCTCATAAATGGAAACTGCAAACTTGTCTTTATCATCAAAATACAGTCTGCCGGTCATTACACCGTTGGAATCGACCTGTATTTCCTTTACGTTTCCTAATGGTAAAACTTCGTCCTTTTTATGGCCAACTGCCCGAAAGTGCATCCATAACATTAGAGGATTGTTTTCATATAAAGACAGGTCAATACCCTCACTCAACACGCGAAAGCCAAAGGCATTTATTCCATTTGTTGTAATGACGTAACGTTTAGTTGTTTTAAGCATTTGCCTGCGCTTTTTCGTAATGAATAGCACAAACGTAAACCCTCAAAACCGCTTGAAAAAATCAAGATTTTGTATGCTGGCAATAGCTGCAAGGTTAGTTTACAGTTATGGTCAACATATCAATTTTGAATTTTTTCGCCCCTCTTATAT
>JBASZP010000097.1:0-8197 GCA_049660965.1 Daejeonella sp.
CTCCAAATGGTGGCGGTTCTCCATCAGGCGAATTAGCTAAAGCTATAAATGATTCATTTGGGTCTTTTGAAGATTTTAAAAAGAAATTTTCCGAAGCAGGCATCACCCGTTTCGGATCAGGATGGGCCTGGTTATCACTATCAAAAGACGGAAAATTACAAATAAGCTCAACACCTAATCAGGATAATCCACTAATGGATGTTGCAGAAGTAAAAGGTAACCCCCTATTAGGAATGGATGTTTGGGAACACTCTTACTATTTAAAATATCAAAACAAACGCCCTGATTATATTGCAGCATTTTGGAATATTGTTAACTGGGATGCTGTTGCTGATCAATTTACAAAAGCTAAGAGATAAGTATAAAACAACTGTTTCTAAAAATGGCCTTATAATTGTATTGGGTAAATTACTTTTAGTTAATCCATTCTAATAAAACCTTATTTTTATGAAAAAGTTAAGAACTTTATATTCTTTAATAGCTCTATCAGCAATAATGCTATTATCAGGTTGTGAGCTTGTTGGAGATATTTTTAAAGCAGGTGCTTATACCGGAATTTTTATTGTACTCATTGTAATTGCTCTTATTATATGGGTAATTTCCAGGTTTAGAAGCAGAAGTTAATTAAGAAAAGGAATAATGTAATTATTCCTTTTCTATTTTAGTTAGCATTCATTCTTGATATAATGTCAAACATTATTCTGTATGTATTAACAGGTTTAAGAGTGTTACATTATGTCTTTTTTAATAAATTTTGCAGATGAAAACAAAATTGTAAATTCATTTCAAGAAATTATTGAATAAAAGCCATACAGATTTCATAGAACATATCATATATAGTATTTAAGAATAAAGCAATGATTAAGCAATTACTAATTTCAATAGGATTACTACAGGCAGCACTGTTCAGTTATGGACAAAACAGTATGGATATGGATATTAAAAGCATAAAGCTTTTTCAAGAAAATATGGATTACCCTTATATTGCTTCTGAAAAAAGAAAAGCTGTTATACTTGAGAATATGAACAGCCTTAAAAAAGGTATGACGAAAAATCAAGTCATTGAATTAATGACACCTCCGGATGAAGCTAATTTAACCTATAAATCGAAGAAATCTAAAGATAATTTAATGGGCTTTGCTATGGTTTATATATTGGAGCGTAACCAAGAATCTGGAAGCGATAATGAAAAGGGAGAAAAGCTAATCAGAATACATTTTAACAAATATGGGATCCTTGTTTGGGCATATTCAATTAAGATAGATGAATTTAGTGCCATTGGAAAAGAATGAAAATATACTTTTTTATATAACATCAAAAATACCCGGACTATTCTATACATTATTATTTATGATTATAGATTTACAGTAAAATCCTGTCTTACAAAAATCTTCCTGTTATATTTTAGCGGCTTGAATATAATTCATATGGATTATATCAATTAAGATGTTATTGTTAAGTTTGTTTAAGAAAACAATTAACATGACAGAAGACAATAACTCTAAAAAACTAACTACCGCATCCGGCACACCCTATTCCGAAAATGAAAATTCAATGAGTGTTGGTTCCCGCGGGCCGCTTTTATTGCAGGATTTTATACTGCATGAAAAAATGGCTCACTTTAACAGGGAGCGCATCCCCGAACGGGTAGTACATGCCAAAGGTTCCGGTGCTTACGGTACCTTTACAGTTACCAATAACATCAGTGAATTTACACGGGCTAAGGTTTTTAATGAGATCGGTAAAAAAACAAAAGTGTTTTTACGTTTTTCTACCGTTGGCGGCGAAAGAGGATCTGCCGACACAGAACGTGATCCCAGAGGGTTTTCACTTAAGTTTTATACCGAAGACGGTAATTGGGATCTGGTAGGAAATAATACCCCTGTTTTCTTTCTTAAAGACCCGAAGAAGTTTGGCGATTTTATCCATACTCAAAAACGCGATCCTCAAACAAATTGTAAAAGCCCGACCATGATGTGGGATTTCTGGTCGTTAAACCCGGAAAGTTTACACCAGGTTTTAATTTTGATGTCCGATCGTGGTACACCATACTCTTATCGGCATATGCACGGGTTTGGCAGCCATACCTTTTCGTTTATTAATGATAAAAATGAGCGCCATTGGGTTAAATTCCATTTCAAAACCAAGCAGGGGATACAAAACTTTACAGATGCCGATGCTGCGGACATGAAAAGTAAAGATATGGACTGGGCACAACGTGATCTGTTTGAATCTATCGAGAAAGGTGATTTCCCCAAATGGTCTTTAGAAATCCAGATCATGAGCGAAGAACAGGCTAAAAATTTCAGATGGAACCCATTTGATCTGACTAAAGTTTGGCCTCACGGAGATTTCCCGCGGATGAAAGTGGGCGAATTAGAACTCAATGAAAATCCTGATAATTATTTTGCCCATGTAGAGCAGGCTGCGTTTGCCCCCGCCCACGTGGTTGATGGTATCAGCTATTCGCCTGATAAAATGCTTCAGGGCCGGATTCTTTCCTATCCGGATGCACACCGTTATCGCTTAGGCGCTAATTATGAGCAAATACCCGTAAACCGCTGCCCGTATATGGTTACTAATTTTCAGCGTGATGGCGCTATGCGGATAGACGGCAACGGAGGTTCCAATCCTAATTATTTCCCTAATAGTTTTGATCATGTTGAGGTAGGTCAGGCTTACAAAAATCCGGTTTGGGAGCTGGATTCATCCACTGCTAATTGGTTTGACAGAAATGAAGGTGATGATGATCATTACACACAGCCCGGCAATCTTTTCCGCCTGATGACGCCTGAAGCAAAACGTAATACTATTAGTAACATTGTTGGCGCTATGAGCGGAATTTCAGGATCTAAAAAAGAACTCATTGTAAACCGGCAATTATGCCATTGGTTTAGAGCGGATATTGCCTTAGGTTTGGGTATAGCAAACGGCCTGGGTTTAAATATGGATGATCTAAGCCATGTAATGCCGCAAAAGCTTTGAGCTCAATAGTTACCATAACAAAAAATCTGAGCTATTAACTCCGTAAAATTTGATGGTGCCATTCCAATGTTTGGGAAGTGCTGTACGAAATCTTAGCCTGGCATTTCTAAGCTTGGGAAGTACTGTACGAAATCTCAGCCTGGCATTTCTAAGCTTGGGAAGTGCTGTACGAAATCTCAGCCTGCCATTTCTAAGCTTGGGGAGTGCTGTACGAAATCTTAGCCTGCCATTTCTAAGCTTGGGAAGTGCTGTACGAAATCTTAGCCTGCCATTTCTAAGCCTGGGGAGTGCTGTACGAAATCTTAGCCTGTATGGCTTTATCCGGCAGGAAGTTTATTCCACCGTTACTGATTTAGCCAGATTCCTGGGCTGATCTACATTACAACCCCGCATAACCGCAATATGGTAGGAAAGTAACTGAAGCGGAATAGTCGCTAAAAGCGGTAAGAAAATCTCGTCAGCATCAGGTATCTCAATGGTATAATCGGCCATCTTAATAATTTCACTTTCGCCTTCGGTAACAATGGCAATAACTATCCCTTTACGGGCTTTTACCTCTTGTATATTACTGATTACCTTTTTGTATGATGAATTTTTGGTGGCTATTACAACCACGGGCATTTCTTCATCAATTAAAGCAATTGGCCCGTGTTTCATTTCCGCAGCCGGGTAACCTTCTGCATGGATGTAGGAGATTTCCTTTAATTTTAATGCGCCTTCCAGGGCAACCGGAAACCCGCTACCGCGTCCTAAGAACAAGAAATTAGTAGAATCTTTAAATTTTTCTGCTATTTCTTTAATGTGGTCATTTGTAGTCAGGCAGTTTTCAACCAGGGCCGGTATATTATCCAGTTCGGTCAGCAGGCGCACTAATTTAGATTGCGTAATAGTTCCGCGTTGTTGCGCCATGTATAAGGCCATTAGTGTAAGAACGGTTACCTGGGCAGTAAATGCTTTGGTAGATGCAACTCCAATTTCAGGCCCGGCATGGGTGTAAACTCCGGCATGGCTTAATCTGGGAATAGAAGCGCCAACTACATTACATATACCAAAAATGGTAGCGCCTTTTTCTTTAGCTAATCCAATTGCGGCCATAGTATCGGCTGTTTCGCCGGATTGTGAAATAGCTATCACAATATCTTTTTCGGATATAATTGGGTTACGGTACCTGAATTCTGATGCATACTCCACTTCTACAGGAATACGGGCACATTCTTCAATTAAATACTCGCCAACCAAACCCGCATGCCAGGAGGTACCGCAAGCAACGATGATAATGCGGTCAATGTTTTTTAATTTATCTGCATATTCTTTTATGCCTCCTAATTGAACTTTACCTTCTGATGGGTAGATGCGCCCACGCATACAATCTCTGATAGAACGTGGTTGTTCGTATATTTCTTTAAGCATAAAATGATCATATCCCCCTTTTTCCAGCATTTCGAGTTTTAATTCCAACTCGTGCACATACGGTATTTGAACAACATTATCAATGCTTTTTATCAGTAGTTCATCCAGTTTGATATAGGCTATTTCATTATCATTAAGATAAATGACGTTTTTAGTGTATTCTACAATGGGCGAAGCATCGGATGCGATAAAATATTCTTTATCTCCAACCCCTATAACCAAAGGACTGCCTTTTCTGGCAGCAATTAACTGGCCGGGCTCATCTTTGCTCATAATTACAATAGCATAAGCGCCGACTACTTCGTTCAAAGCAATACGTACTGCTTCGCGAAGTTCTAAATTGGTTTGTACCTGTATATCTTCAATAAGATGAATAAGAACTTCAGTATCTGTATCACTTTTAAAGGTATGTCCCCTGGATATCAGCGCTTCTTTAAGACTGGAATAGTTTTCAATAATACCATTATGAATGATGGCTAAATGGCCATTACCTGAGGTGTGCGGATGGGAATTAATATCAGAAGGTGCACCATGTGTGGCCCAGCGGGTATGGCCCATTCCTGTTCGGCCATTAAGATCTGAATGGATAGTGGCTTCTTCCAGATCGCTTACTTTACCGGCCTTTTTGTAAATATTTAAGGTACTACCATTCATTAATGCGACACCTGCACTATCATAACCGCGGTATTCTAATCTATGCAAGCCCTTTATAATAACAGGCCAGGCATCCCGATGACCAATATAACCAACTATTCCACACATAAAATTGTAAGAGTTTTAATTTTTGTTTGAGCTAAAGTATAAAAATTGGATGATAAACCGGAAGAAGAAATTCATCCGGTTTTTTAATCGTTCTTGCTATAAATGATATTGAGTTTTATCTTATAGGTTGCGGTGCTTTTGGCACTTCCAATAACAACCCGCCCGGCTGTACTACCCGATGCCGGTGTAACTCCGGATAATGGTAAAGCTGAATTGCGGTTTGAGAGGGAATCTATAGAAGAAATATAGGTATTGTATTGCTTTTCTTTTCCGTTAACTAAATTCTGGATGTATGAAGTTAATGCAAATTTATACCGCTTTTGAGAGGGATCATAAAATCCGCCTAAACTTGCACTACTAAGATTACCAGGGTTATTTTCATTAGCGTCCGGAATAAATTGCCGCTGCCCTGCAATATCTGTTTGGTATAAAAACAATCGGGGGGCTGGCTTAAAGGTATCTGTACCTCCTTCTACCAAAACAATTAATTCTGCTTTATTAATACTAACATTAGTACCCAAAGACTTTAATTTTTCTATAAAAGGGAAATTAATACGGGTTCTGACTCCCGCCATGGGTTGTATATAGTTGAAATCAAATACAGTATTTGGATTGCTTAATTGTGTTTGAACGGATGTTCCGGTATAATCATGCTTTATTTCTGCTGCAACCGGGCTTGAAGAAGTGATGGCAAAACTGGTTAACACGGTATCTATTACCGTATCGTTGGTATTTTTGTAATAAAGTTCAAGTTTACTCCCTCCCGAGGTAGCCAAATCTAAAAATGCTATACCACCTGCACCTGTTACATCATTAACAGTGATAAATAATCCTTTTATAAAATCATTGAATGCAGTGTTTGTTTTAAATTTATCTGAACCTGCATTTAAAAAGTTATTATTTATAAATGCAGCGTTAATGGGTATGCGGATTTGTGGCGGCTGATTTTTATTAATATCTGGCTTTCCTTTAACAATCTCGGTTATTAAAATACTGTCTTTAGTATTTACTTTAAGAGTTCTTGTTCCTAAAACAGGCGCATTAAAAGTTCTTTCTTCCGTATTATAAAATACTGTATTTGACTTTAATTTTTCTGCAAGCTGGTAAACATCAAATTTTAAATTTGCAGATGCATCACCATAATAACCATCTGTTGCATATTTTAAAACTAATACCGCTGAATCTAAAACCGGGGCAGTACCAAATGTTAGCTCTGTACTGGGTAAATTTAGGGACGTAGCTAAATTAGCTTTCGTTGTACCAAAAATAGGGTCTTTAAAAAATCCTACGGGGAATTTTGACAGATTATTTGTTGCAATCGGGTCTTCAGGTACCGTGGCTGTTTGTATGGTTACAGTATCAATTAATGTTCCCTGTATTGCATTTTGGGGTTCTAATCCTATTTCATCAGAACTTTTGCAACTTGCTAAAATAAAAAGACTTATCAACAACGTTAATAAGTCCAGTTTGAATAATTTCATATGTAAAGTTCTTTTTAAGCCAAAGAAACCAGTTCTTCGTTCACAATTTCTTCGTAAAGGTTGTAATAATTTTCGAAATCTGAAGTCGAAACGAATTCCAGCACGGATTTATTACTCTTTTTAACAAACTTTAACACTTCATCATTTATCGTTTCACTTCCCAGAACAATAGCATCAGAATAACTAATAGCCCCTAAGTTTAAAGAGGTAATATCTCCTTTTTTAAATATCTCCGTATTTTCGGCAACCATTCCATTTAATATTGCTTTTTGTGCAAATTTTGGATCAAGGGTTTCGCTGAAATCATCTTCATAAACAGAATAAACTATTTTAGAGTGTTTAAAAGTAGGATCGTCTTTATAACTTGTTTTTAAATAAGCGGGTATTAATGCAGTCATCCAGCCGTGACAATGAATCACATCGGGAGACCACCCTAATTTTTTAACTGTTTCTATAGCACCCTTGCAAAAGAAAATAGTGCGTTCATCATTATCTGCATAAAATTTATTGCTATTATCTCTAAACGCGTATTTTCGCTGGAAATATTCTTCATTATCCAGGAAATAAACCTGCATCCGTGCCGTTGGTATTGAAGCGACTTTAATAATCAAAGGATTATCATTATCATCAATAATAATGTTCATTCCCGATAAACGGATTACTTCATGTAAACGGTTACGACGTTCGTTTATATTACCGAAACGGGGCATAAGAAGGCGGATTTCAAACCCTTTTTCCTGCATTGCCTGCGGAAGTTTGCGTGTAATCTCAGAAATTTTGGTTAGTTCCAGGAAAGGCGACATCTCATGGGTAATAAACAACAGCTTCGTTTTTGCCATATCCAATTAGATTAATTAAATGTGTAAGAAAGAATTTAGAAGTGCAAATATAGAGATTATTTTAAGAAATATCAACGGTTTATCCAAATCGCTTTGTTTGTATATAAGTAAATGTCCATTTTTGGAATAATTATAAAAACTCTTTGGCTTTGAAAATTGTTACAACCCGTCTTGCTTTATCAGAATACCTTAAACAAAGAAAATTAGAAGGTAATATTATTGGCTTGGTCCCTACGATGGGAGCTTTACATGATGGTCATTTATCACTCATAGAAATCGCTAAAAGCAAAACAGATCTGGTAGTATGCAGCATTTTTGTAAATCCTACTCAATTTACTGATTTAAACGACCTTAAGAATTACCCCAGGCCTGTTGAAACGGACATTAATAAATTGGAAGCAATTTCATGTGATGTATTGTTTCTGCCCGAAGTGGAAGAAATGTACAATAAAGATGAAATTTGGCAATTAGATTTAGGCGGCTTAGATCAAGTTCTGGAAGGAAAAATCCGTCCCGGTCATTACCAGGGAGTAACTCAAATTGTATATAAATTATTTGAAATTGTTAAACCCGATTTTGCATTTTTTGGCCAAAAAGATTATCAGCAATTTATGGTCATATCTAAGATGGTAAATTTATTAAATATGCCTGTAAAACTTGTTGTTTGTCCAATTATACGCGAAGATGATGGTTTAGCAATGAGTTCAAGGAATATACATC
>JBASZP010000098.1:0-1925 GCA_049660965.1 Daejeonella sp.
CCTTTTACATCGTGTTCAGGTGCGTTTATGGCATACAACACTGAATTATCTCCGGGGTCACTAAAGCCTTCAAAGCGATAAACTTTTACAATTTCAAATTCGTCCGGACTTAACGATATATCTCTGCCAACAATAAGCAGGTTATTATTATGCAAATTAAAATCATGTGTAAAACCTTCATCCCTAAGTTTATTAAGGATTTCTACTACTGTGGGGCGTTGTGTTGGATCTGACATAGCTTAATAACGTATGGAATTTAGTTTTGTTTATGTGCTAATTTAACAATTTTAAATTAATCCTGAATTAGTCATGTATTGGGCAAGGGTTTCTCCCGGTGTAAGTAAATGAGTTTGTAAGCCCAGATCAGCGGCCGTTTTTAAGTGTTGCGAACTATCATCTATAAACAGGGTTTCAGCGGGGTTTAATGTGTTTTCCTTTAAAATAAATTCAAAAATATCTGCATTTGGCTTCCGCATTTTTAAAAGCTGGGAGTAATAATCTCTTTCAAAGAAGATGCTGTTAGAACTAATATCAAATTCCCTTTTTAAATAACCCATTATCCATTGATAGTGTATTTCATTATTATTACTTAGTAAGAAAGTTCGGTATTTTTCTTTGGTTTTTAACAAAATCTGATGGTTTCCATCCGGTACTCCAATTAGTAAGCTGTTCCATGCCTGGTCAATTTCCGTGTCGGTTAAATGCGGACTTTGTGTAAATTCCCTGATCCCGTTTCTAAAGTCTGAGGAAGTAATATTCCCCTTTTCAAAATCATCAAACAGGGGATGATGCCCTGCATGTGAAAAGAAGCGGTCCACATTTTTAATACCTAAGTCTGTAAAAGCTGTTTGGGTTTTTTTAAAATCAATCATGAAAATAACGTTTCCATAATCGAATATGATATTTTTTATACCGGTGTTATTGCTCATTTTAGAAAAGAATGAATTTTGCCAAAGCTACATAACCCTGCCTACACATAGTATTATTTAATATTATTTAGATTCTTAAAAATGTATTTTAAAAATTGAAAGCAAATCCGTAAAATTGCAGCAAGATTGAACAAAATGGGTAACAGCGCCCATAGCTCAGTTGGTTAGAGTAGAAGACTCATAATCTTTTGGTCCCTGGTTCGAGCCCAGGTGGGCGCACAAACGGCTTTCATGATATCATGGAGGCCGTTTTGCTTTTATGACTTTTATGAGTCCTATAAAGTAAGAACTCTTCTTGTAATAATACAACCTCGTGAGGGCGAAGTAGCATGTTTTTAAGATGAAAATTAAGTTATCACGAGGGATTGCAAATCCAAGGTTAATACAATTAGTATTAAAGAAATGTAAAAGTAGCAGATTATAAGTGAAAAAGGCGGATTTTAAGCTTCACCTTTTTCTTTAATATATAATTTTAATGAACTGCTTCTGATAAAAATATATCAGATGGTATTTCTAAAAAATTACGTAAAGCTTTTGCCATTTTGAGAGTTAAATCTCTTTTACCGGACAAAACTAAAGATACATGTCCTTTTGTGCCAATTATTGGTTCTAAGTCTTTAGCTTTTAAGCCTTTTTCTTCCATTTTTAATTTTATAACTTCAATAGGATCAAGTTCCGGGATTAAAATATGTTTATCTTCATAATCTTTTACAAGAACTAATAAAAGTTCAAGTTCTTCAAATTCTGGTGTACCCTGTTCTGCATGAAAGATGTTTATAGTCCTTTCAATAGCTTCATTGTATTCCACCTCTGTTTTTAATACTTTCCATGTTTTCATAACTATTGCTGATTTTTAATTTTAAGTATTTAATGGATTTCGAAGTTTTAAATTTTTCGTTTTACTTCAGCAGCATCAATTTTGTCATATTCTTTATGGGTACCAAACCAAATAACATATGCAGCCTGTGTTGCGAAATTTATAGATACGATCAATCT
>JBASZP010000099.1:0-2998 GCA_049660965.1 Daejeonella sp.
GTATTACTTTACGCAGCGGTTTCACTTCCTCAAACCGAAAGCCCCAGCAGGGTATGCGGTGGCTCACCTTAAAGCAGCTCACTTTAAACTTATCCTCTTTCACAATAATACCCTCATCGTTCAGCGGGTGAAAATGCAGTTGAAACGGCAGCACAGTATCGGCCACTTTTAACTGCATGGCAATAATTTCTTTTAGCGGAGCCGGCGCATACAAATGCAAATCATGCTCACGCCCCAGCAGGCCCATGCTGGTAATTAAACCAATTAAACCAAAATAATGATCGCCGTGCAGGTGAGAAATAAAAATATGATTGATGCGGCTGCGGCGGATGCGGTATTTAGCCATTTGCATTTGCGTGCCCTCGCCGCAATCTACCAAAAACAAATGCTCATTTAAAGTAACCACCTGTGCCGTTGGGTGACGGTCAAAAGCCGGTAAGGCAGAATTATTTCCTAAGATGGTAACACCCAACATATGTAGTCAACAGGTTTTGGTTTGGCAAATCTACTGTAAATACACTAACGCACTGTGCCGCTGTATAGTATATAGCAAGACAATTATTGCCACCCAATGCTGCATGCATTTGCGGCAGGTATATTTTGGGGTAACCGGCAGCAGTGCATAGGGCAGCACCGTTGCGTCGCACCCTTCATCGGCAACGCGGGTTTGAGCACAGAGAGTTTGTGGTTGCTCTGCTGTTGATGCTGTTATCCTGAGGCTGTCGAAGGATGATAAACGAATTCATCTTGTCACCCTGAGTTTATCGAAGGGTGATGAACGAAAGCATTCTGTCATCCTGAGTTTATCGAAGGGTGATAACCGAAATCATCCTGTCACCCTGAGCTTGTCGAAGGGTGATGAACGATAGCATTCTGTCATCCTGAGCTTATCAAAGGGTGGTCAACGCAACTACCCTCCCGCCTTCGACAGGCTCAGGCTGACAGCGATTTTGTGTAACGGAAAAGAGGCAGCGTTAAAACTAGTGTAGCGCTGTGTCTTCTTTGTGCAGCGCTGTGATACCAAAAAAGCTATTACACAAAGTTTCACAAAGAATGCACAAAGGCCCACAAAGAAATTTACAGCAGGCGCTATAATATTAAAACACATTTCCTATCTTCAAATATCACACCGGTTAAGTAGCTCCCAAATTAGTAAGTATTGACAATTATTGATAATGCATTTGTACAACTTTAAAAATTATGGAAATACTAAAATTAAAGCTTTGCCATACATTTAATAGCAAATCAGAGGAGATATTAGGACATATAGATGAGGACTGCATCAAAAAAAATGACACTAAATTTATTGTGGTTGAGTTGAAGATTTTTGGAGGAAATGAAATTCGTGAATTTTCTGATTTAAAATCAGCTTTAGCCTATTCAAAAGACCACAACTTAGTTAGCAGATTTATAGAATACACAAATAAAGAAGCTGAAATGAGAATGTTAATTTTGCAGTATGTGGCTTGCAGTGATAAAATCGTTGGTTATCAAAATTTTTTTGGCATAGGCGAAAATTGGAAGTTATATTTAAACAGTAAAGCAGACATAGTCGTTCAGAACTTGCAATTCCCAGAAAACGATATTACAGTAAGGTTTAGAAACTTTCCGACAGGAAATGACTTTTATCTAAACCTGAGTTGTTTGATTTACACCTTAACAAATTACAAACTTGAAACTGAAAAAGAAATAAGAAGTACTTTACTACAAGTAATAAATAATGTAATGAAATAGGATAACTGCCATTATTCATATTTTCAATAGGAAAGTTTGATGATTGAGTAATTTTTAAATACATTTTGATCATGTAAAAAACATAAAAACTATTATGCCGCCCATTACAAAAGAGTTAAAAAAAATATTATTGCTGGAATAATAATTGCTGCAACTACTACATTCTTAAATTATTTAGTATTTATTGGTCAATTCAATTTTGGAAAAAATGATCGCAAACAGATTGAAAAATATAATTTGATGAATAAAGCAAATGATCAATGCATTGATATAATAAAATCTGAATCAAGCTTAACTTTTTTAGATTATTATTTTGACCTAAAATACAAACGATGGCAAGATTCTTTAAAAATTGTTGCTCTGCCATTTGCAATTCATGAAAAATTAAAAGAAGAATTGTACACTGAACATCCAAATCTGGTCCTTGATTTAAAACTCCGCAAAGAAGCTAATTTAAAGTTATCCAATGTGCTTTATGCCGCTGTTTTATTTTTTAACAATTCTGATTTTATTTCTGCAGTAGAAACACATCATAGACTTAATGGCACTGCTTCTAGAAGAGAGATGTATGAAAAATACAGAGATTATTACTTAAAAAAGCATAATGTAGATTTAAGTCGATTAAATCCCTACATAGTTTCCGATTCAATGACTCAGTTCTACTCCAAAGCATGTGGAGATGTTATAAATATAATGGCAAAAGAGCTAGCAGACGAATAGTTATCTGTTTAAAAAATAGCAGTTATCGAAATGGCAGTTTTAGTAAGATTTGTTGCATCTTTTGTTACAATACCACTGGCGTAAGTGTTCTGAGACGAGCAGATAAATTTTGTTGGCTTAGTAAGTTATTATAGCATTCTTCGTAATGAATAGAAACACACTCAAAAACACCACAAAAGAAAACATTCAATATATCCATTGAATTATCAATAACTCAGAAAACAACAAAACAATACACATGATATTTGATTTTCAAGCTTACGTATATGAATTAAAAAGCAAAATAGATAAAAGGGAAACTATTGAAAGATTTGAATTAATTCATGGAGTAATTACTGGAAATATTGAGGACCAAAATTGGTATAAGAATTATGCTTCTTTATTTTCATTGTACTACAAACCATTTAAAGTTCCAGAAGAATTAACTGAAGACTTCGACTGGAAAATTTTCTTCAATTTATGCTGTTCTTCTTTTAGTTCCAACCCTCAGTTTATTGCACCCAATAAAATAAATTATGATGAAAACGAAGAGTTAGAATTAGAA
>JBASZP010000100.1:0-2194 GCA_049660965.1 Daejeonella sp.
CGATTCAACTGGCAACGGTCGCGATTCAACTGGCAACGATGACGATTCAACCGGCAACGATCGCGATTCAACCGCCGCGGAGGTCTACACAGCAGTAAACCAGCGGGCAGATGGCTTAAAAGTAAAAAGCCCGGATAAAATCCGGGCTAATCATTGTTTAAACTTAAAACACAGGGAAAAATGAGCTTTTTTCTTTTCTTTGAATATTATTTTTAACGTCTGAAAGTGATTCCACTAATTTGTTTATACTCTGTACTGGTGGGCCCGTAGACTGACCATACATAGTTTTTCACATCGGCTGCCAGGGAAACCAGGCCGGTATCTTCGGCATATAGTAAGCGGTCTCTTTCCTTGCGGGCATCGTCTAAAGTTTCGCCGGCATCTCTGGCGGCCTCGTTCTTCAGGTTTAAATCTTCATGAAGGTCTTCTAAACCGCTTACTTTTAACTCGGCTTCGTTGGGGTTGTATTTGGGCTCTAACTTAACCGTTTGTACCAGGCGGTCGAAATTATTAATGCGGTTGTCAAAGCCCATTTGTGATACGGAAATATTCTGAGTGTCTTCCTCCGGGTTTTCCAGATCGGGGGCTTCTTTTTTTTCTGCCCGCTGGCCTCTGAGTTTACGTACCGCTGCTTTAGCGGTATTAATATCTTCCGCACTGGCTTTGCAGGAGCTGAAGGATCTTAAAATACGGGCGCCCAATGCGCTCAGGGGATTAAAGGCTACCCGGCGGATGCCGGCGAGTTTGCTGTAGGTTTTTTCAACGAGGTTCACTTTTTTAATACTGGCCCGCGAAGCGGCATGGGTGGCTTCTAATTCAACAATGGCAATCGCGGGATTGGAGGGCTGGTAAGCGGCGGCATAGCTTTTGCAGCGCCTAACCAGGGTGCCCAGGTTGGCTACGTTTACGGCATGTCCGGTTTCTGATTTTTTTTTCATCTTTTTAATCATTAAGGTTTTAACTAAAATTTTCTGGGACGAAGATGTGCTTCTTAGTTGTATGAGTCAATACTAAATGAGTAAACGGTAGGTATTATTTAGTAAACGGTAAATTTTACTTAATTTTTATAAAAATAAGGGCATTTTTAGGAGACATATCCCGGCCTTTTCCGGGTAGTAAGGAGTAAAGAATTTTAGCTTTGAGCGATGAGCTATGAGTTTTTTATTTTGATATGTTCTACAGTGGAAGTCAGATTATAGTGAGGGGCAAGGTGTATAAAAATACAGGAAAAAGAATTTACCTGTTTGATTGTTTAATATTAAGAACTAATAATATATTTGAGCATATCACAGTAAGGGGTTTAATATACTGGAGGGGGTAGGAATTCGGGGGAATTAGCCAGAGGGTTTATTGGGAATGAAGTATTAAAGACGAGGCAGAAGTCGGCTTTACTTAGCCCTACCCACAAAGACTTGCTCCAGAAGGGATAGGAATCAAGTGGTTAGCTTAAAGCCACCTATTTTTTAATATGTAAATGCGCTTAAGTATAGTAGCAGGTTATAAAAATCTATTTCCTAATGGACGTAAAGCCTATGAAAGTTTTGTTGAAGGTATTCCTTCAGATGTGGTAATCTCTTTTTTTATTGCTTTAAACAACGAACTGAATTCCAATGAACAGAATATTGATCTTCAAAAAAGGATATACCTAACTTTAACAAAGAGATTTAGCAATAAACAAAAACAGGAATTATCCAATGCTTTTAAACGTTTCAGAATAAAAACAGAAGGGAGATATGAAGGACCAATTTTCGCGAGACGATATTTAATAGAGGTTGTCATAAAGGAGCTAAACAACTATCGTAATTGTCCTCACTATATTTACGATCCAATTGATGAATATAATTTATTTAAAGCGTATTTATTAGCTGTGGACGAGGTGAATGCAAGAGACCATAACCCCATCAATTTAAAAAAAGAAGATTCATTATCACCTTACCCATTACTCTGGCTTTCGATTTTAAACCAGTGGGAATGGAATGAAAAAACGAATATTATTTTTGAAACTTTCAAACTGCTTTGCTTTTTACAATACGTGAAATTCCAATATAATGGTTATCTAAAAGAATATATAAATTCATTGGGTTTCAAATCTATATCCCAGCTCTTAGAAAGTTTTAATCAGATTAATAACAGCACCTATATAGACAATAAGGGCTCTATATTAAGAAAACTTGTATACATCAATCCATTAGAG
>JBASZP010000101.1:0-6449 GCA_049660965.1 Daejeonella sp.
GCGTAAAGTTGTTGAACTGAAGAATGAACAGTACCTGATGGCTTTTGCCAGCGACCAAACTCCCGCAGCTATAGACTCCAGGTACTTTACCCAATTTTTAAACCAGCCTACGGCGGTGTTCCTGGGATTGGAGAAAATAGCGAGGAGTAGCAATCATCCGGTGGTTTTTTGTTTTACCGACCGGATAAAAAGAGGGTACTACCAGGCCGTATTTAAAACGCTGGTGGAAAACCCGAAAGAGACTAAGGAATATGAAATTACTGATCTGCATACGTTTGAGTTGGAACAGATCATTACTAAACGACCGGAATTGTGGTTATGGTCGCATAAGCGATGGAAGTTTAAACCGGAGGATGTTGGCCGATGATTAATAATCCTAAAGTCGCAGTTGTTATTTTAAACTGGAACGGGAAAAAGTACCTGCAAAATTTTTTACCTTCTGTTGTGGCCAGTACTTACCCTAATTTAGAGGTGATTATTGGCGATAATGCTTCATCGGATAACTCAATAGATTTTTTAAAAGAGCATTACCCAGACTTGAGGATCATTATTAATGATCAGAATTACGGTTTTGCCGGCGGATATAACCGGGTTCTATCACAGCTTGACGCGGATTATTTTGTCCTGTTAAATTCTGATGTAGAAGTAACCCCGGATTGGATCGGGCCGGCAATTGCTTTAATGCAAAGCGATGCTAATATTGCCGCTGCCCAACCCAAGCTCCTCTCCTATACTGATAAAAGTGTTTTTGAATATGCCGGAGCTGCGGGCGGGTTTATAGATGAGCTTGGTTACCCATTTTGCAGGGGAAGGATATTTGATACGGTTGAAAAGGATGAGGGGCAGTATAACGAGGTATCGGAGATATTTTGGGCGAGCGGTGCCGCATTATTTATCAAAAGATCTTGCTGGGATGAAATGGAGGGTTTGGATGAGGACTTTTTTGCGCACATGGAGGAGATTGACCTGTGCTGGCGCTTAAAGAACAAAGGATATAAAATCATGTACTGTCCTCAATCGGTGGTGTATCATTTGGGCGGTGGTACCTTAAGCGCCGAAAGTCCTTTTAAAACTTACCTTAATTTCAGGAATAACCTGGTAATGCTGCAAAAGAATTTACCTTTTAAGCGTGCGGTGCTCATCATCTTTATCCGTTTCTGGCTTGACTTCTTATCGATGATCAAATTCTTTATTGATGGGCGTCCTAAGAATGCCCTAATCATCAGCAAGGCGCATGTTCATTTCTTACGGGATATCTCAAAGAATAAAAAGAAAAGGGTTACTGATGTTTCCAAATTTAACCCTGCCGGACTGTATAAGGGGAGTATTGTGTGGGCGTATTTTTTGAGGGGAAGGAAGAGGTTTGAGGATTTGAGAATGAAAGAATGATTGAAGGAGAGAATGATTGAATGTGCTAATGTGTTAATGAGGGAATTTGAGAATGAAGGGATGAGGGAATGTGAGGTAGGATTTGAGGCTTATGGGCTGGCAAAAGATACGAGTGGCACACTCGCACCAGCAAGGCTGTATATAGTCTTAAGGGATCTTATTCTATCCTTCATCCCTGTTTATTCCTGCTACATCTGGATTTCTCCCCGCTTCATCGGGATTTCATTTTTTCTTATATTGTTAAGAATGATCTTTGTTTTCAAACAAAACTAAAAATCCTTAATACATGAGAAAATCAATTATTCTTGTTACAATGGCAGCTGTATGTATCTGCCTGGGCTTTAACCTTGCTGAAAAAAAGGGGAAGAAGAAAAAGGCCAAGCTAATGATACTTGCCTCCTATCACATGGCTAATCCCGGGGCGGATCTTATGAATATGAAAGCGGATGACGTGCTGGCGCCTAATAGACAAAAAGAGCTTGAGGAGTTAGCTAAAATGATCGCGAAATTTAAGCCGACGAAAATTGCTGTTGAAGTGGGCTATCAAAGTAAAGATGATACATTAATGAATAAAAACTAGGCGGAATATATTAACGGCAGTTATAGTTTAAGAAAAAACGAATCCGAACAAATAGGTTTCAGGCTGGGTAAAATGCTGGGGCATAAAAGAGTTTATGCTATAGATGAAACAGGGAAATTTAATTTTGGTAAACTAATGCAATTCGCGATGGCAAACGGGCAGGGCGAAGGCTTACAAAAAAACATGGCAATGGTTCAAGAACAGCTAAAAAGCCAAAATGAAAGGCTTTTGAAAACCAGTATTCCGGTGTTTTTAAAAGAACTGAACAAACCAGAAATTCATCAAACTGCTCATGACTGGCATTTGAAATTATTGAAAATAGGTAAAGACAGGAATTATGCGGGTGCAGAATTGATCGCAGATTTATACTCCAGGAACCTTAAAATAGTTTCTAACATTGTTAAAATTACCGAAAGCCCTGAAGACAGGATATTGGTAATTTATGGCGCCGGCCATGCCGGTTTCTTTAAAAGTATTTTATTCGGAACATCAGAATATGAGATAGTAGAATCTGACGATTATCTTTAATTTGTGTAAAAGAGAGGGAATGTTTCCCTCCTCTTTTAAGATGGCGGTTCTCAATAGAATTCTATACATTAGAATTCTATTTATTTTAGGAGGGTCCTTATGTATGAATTTCTTTAGAAACGGAATAAAATATTACGCGGCTTCCGGGTTATCAGGATTAAAAGTCCGCGTTTTACTATCATTGTTCATTGCTTTTTGTACTGCCATTATTGCCTATGCAAGCAGTTTTCTGGAAAAGTCAGGATATACCCCCTGGATGATACCGATGTGTTTTATCATCACTTTTATTTTATGGGAAACCCAGGAATTACTCTCTGTAAAACTTGATAAAAAGTATTCCTGGTCAAAGAGTTTTTATAAACGCCTTTTATTTCAGATGATATGGAGTTCAATTCTTTCTTTTTTTATTATCAATATCCCCTATTTGTTTTATAAAATATGGAGTATTAAGTATTATGAAAGACCGGGGAGTTATTATTCTGTCTATATTTTTCTGGTAATTAATGGTATCGGGTTGATCTTTTATTTAATGGTTACCGGCCTCCAACTCGGACTTACCTTTATTAAAAACTGGAAAGAGTCCCAGTTGGCCAGTGAAAAATTAAAAAAGGAAAGCACTCAGGCCAAACTTGAATCCCTTAAAAATCAGGTAAATCCTCATTTCCTTTTTAACAATCTGAACATTCTCACGGTACTTATTGATAATGATCCGAACCAGGCCAAAGAATTTGTTGAAAAATTCGCGGAAGTATACAGGTACTTATTAAAAAGCAAAGACAAGGAATTAGTCAGTGTAGAAACTGAACTTGATTTTATCAGCTCTTATCTCTATCTGCTTAAAATCAGGTTTGAAAAAAGCATTTATGTAACAATAGATATTAATCCGGCCTTTTTGGATAAGTATATTCCTCCTTTGGCCTTACAGCTTTTGATTGAAAATGTAATAAAGCACAATGTTTCATCCCTAAGTAAACCATTATATATATCAATTTATACAGAGCAGGGTTTTCTTGTAGTAAAAAATAACCTGCAGCTAAAAGAAGATACCAGTGAAGGGACAAATACAGGTTTACAGAATATAACAAACCGCTATGCCTTTCTATCTGAAAAAGATATAGTCATAAAAAAAACAGAAAAAGATTTTATTGTATGTTTACCCTTACTTGATCTCATTGAATATACTCATAGTTGAAGACGAAATACCCGCCGCAGAAAAAATGATCAAACAAATACAGGCTTTAAACCTTTTTGTGTGCTCATTTATACAACTCGATTCCGTGGAAGATTCAATAGCATGGTTTAAAAGTAATCCACCGCCAGACCTTATTTTCATGGACATTCATCTGGCTGACGGAATATGTTTTAAGATATTTGAGAAAACTGAAGTATTGTCTCCCGTTATTTTCACAACCGCTTATGACCAGTACGCTATCCATGCCTTTCATGTTAATAGTATAGGCTATCTTCTTAAACCTGTAACAAAAAAGTCTCTTAAAAAATGCCTGGATAAATATAAAGCGTTAAAGGATGTTTGGATTTCTTATCAGCCGGATTACAGCAAACTGATGAGGATGATAAAAAATAATGAGAAAGAGTATAAATCAAGATTTTTAGTAAAAAACGGAATGAAACTTATAGCTATAAATATAGGTGAGATTGCATGTTTTTATGCTGATTCAAAATATACGTTCCTGATTACAAAAGACAACAGAAAGTTTATTACAGATTATGCGCTTGATGACCTGGAAGATATGATTGACCCGGGTATATTTTTCAGGATAAACCGGAAATACCTTGTATGCTTTAACGCGATTAAGGAAATACATGCTCATTTTAAGGGAAGGCTTAAAGTTTTTATCGATCATCTGCCGGATGAAGATGTTATTATAAGTAACGAAAGAGCCGCTGATTTTAAGGAGTGGCTGGGACGATAAAACTCTGCAACCTTAATGAACGATTGAATACTAAATGTCTCTGTTCAATTCATCCTGTTTCTATAAACGCCTCTCATGTTTTGTTCTATAAAAACCGCTATCAGTGTAAACTTCCAACCTGAATTCTGCTAAAATATGACGTCCGTTTTACCAAAATTTATACTTTTAACCTGCTTTATGAAGAAATTTACATACTTCATTGGACTCTCTCTTAACTAAGGCACTCTATTTTCACACTCTGATACTCAAAATTAAGCCTCGTACACTCAAATTTGAACCTCGGATACTGAAAATTGAGCCTCAGATACTCAAATTTGAGACTTAGATACTGAAAATTGAGCCTCAAACACTCAAATTTGAGCCTTAGATACTCAAAATTGAGCCTCAGACACTGAAAATTGAGACTCAAACACTCAAATTTGAGACTTAGATACTGAAAATTGAGCCTCAGACACTCAAATTTGAGCCTTAGACACTGAAAATTGAGCCTCAGATACTCAAATTTGAGCCTCAGACACTGAAATTTGAGCCTCGGACACTGAAATTTGAGCCTCAGACACTGAAATTTGGGATCCGTACACTGGAACGCCTAAAAACAAGAAAACCTGTATGATTTATATCCATACAGGTTTAATATGATTGCTTTGTTATTAAGAATTAGCTGGCGGCGGCGTGTTCTTGCCCTTATAGGTTCCTCTTTTAAAGCGTTCTCTTAATTTATCGGCTACCGGTTTAAGCTCGGGTTCGTCTTTTTCGGCGGTTTCTACATAACTGAATACTCTTAATCCTCCTGTCAAAGCTTCACTGCCTACTGCCGTATAGGTATCCTCTACCTTTTTGGCCAAAGTGGCTAAAGGTTGTAAAATATCTGATAATACCTTGTACAAAAGTGCATCTTTTTTAAACTCTACAGCATCAAAAGCCGGCGGTAAAATATGCGGAAAGTTTTGGGACGCATCCAGAGCATCTTGTACAAAATCTACACTTTTTGGCCCCTGCTTAAATAAGCCGTTTTTTTCTTCTGTGCTTAATGCAATTAGAAAAGGTAATTTGTTTTCAAGGGTTTTAATGGCGGCTTTAACTTCACTAATACTTTCTTCTGTTAAAGCGGCGGAAATGTTGCTGTAAGACATACAAATAAATTTTAGTTGGTTATAATAATTTTGTTTGCCAAATATAAAAAAGGTATTTATAAAAAAAAAGTCAGGTGTTATTTTTTTTAAGAATTAAAACAATGCTAATTATATATCACCTGCAACAGGAAAATAATCAACTTACATCAACCCCTTGTCCATAAAGCTAAAATAGCCGTTAGCCTCTGTTATAATAATATGATCTTTAATAGTTATTTTTTAAGATAACAGCAGGAATAGTTATGTTTGGATAATAATTCTCATAAACATGAATGTTAAGCTCAATAAAAGTCAAAAAATACAGGTTAATAGATCAGAGGATGTTTTTAAAATTCTCAAACAGATATTACTTGCAGAAAGTATAGTTGACAGGAATAAAGAGCATCTTTGGGTAATAGGATTAACTAATAGCCATGTAATTAAGTATATTGAATTGGTAAGCTTGGGGACATTAAATGCAACTTTAGTAGAGCCAATGGAAGTTTTTCGCCTTGCTGTAATGAAAGGGGTTAAAAGAATAATGGTTGCTCATAATCATCCAAGCGAAAATTTAGAGCCATCAACAGATGATTTAGCTATTAATAAACGCTTAAAGGCATCCGGTGAAATATTGGGGATTAAGCTGCTTGACCAATTAATAATAAGCGAAACAAGGCATATTAGTTTTGTTGAAGATGGTATTTTTTGATATAACACCTGACTGCTAATACGCTCTTTAACACGCTGTTTGACATGTTCCGAAGGGCATGTCGAACTTAATTGATAAAAAGGATTTTTACTTAGGAGTGTTCGAAACCTATGGTGGTCTGTGAAATACCAGATCGGGATTACCACCACAAGCTATAACGATCTGAATAGTTACCAAGTCATTAAGTTCTATTGCAA